>CAZXKN010000181.1:0-6189 GCA_964641815.1 uncultured Gemmatimonadaceae bacterium
CTGTTCGCGCTGACGGCGCTGCAGCTGATTCGAGTCGACACGGCGTGGGTCGTGTACACGGTCATCTTCGTGAGCGGGATCGCGCGCAGCTATCTGCAGCCGACGCGCACCGCCCTGTCGGCCGACCTCGTGCCGCGCGACCTGTACGTGAATTCGATCACCTGGCGCAGCTCGACCTGGCAATCGGCGGCGGTCGTGGGGCCGGCCGTGGGTGGTCTGCTCGTCGCGCTGGGCGGACCGGAGCTCACCTACGGCGTGGCGGCGCTGCTGCTCGTCGCCGCGTGGGGCACGTTGTATCGCGTCGCTCCCCACCCGCTGCCGCAGCCGGCAGCGGACACCGAGGCCCGCGGCCTGTCCGGCCTGCTGCACGGCGTGCGCTTCGTGCTCACGCAACCTGTGTTGCTCGGCGCGCAGACGCTCGACCTCTTTTCCGTGCTGTTCGCGGGAGCCGAAGCGCTGCTGCCGATCTTCGCGACCGACATCCTGCACGTCGGTGCCGCGGGGCTGGGCGTGCTGCGCGCTGCGCCCGCGGCGGGATCGGTACTGATGTCCTTGTACCAGGCGTTTCGCCCGCTGCGCGGCCGCATGGGACGGGTGCTGCTGCTGTCGGTCACCCTGTATGGCTTGTGCATCAGTGGATTCGGCGCCTCGCGCAGCTTTCCGTTGTCGGTGGCGCTGTTGCTCGCGTCGGGAGTGTTCGACAACGTCAGCGTCGTGTTGCGCTCGACGTTGCTGCAGACGTTGACGCCGCGGCATCTCCTGGGACGCGTGGCGGGGGTGAACGCGATCTTCATCGGCTCGTCGAACGAGATCGGCGCCTTCGAGTCCGGTCTCGCCGCCCGGCTGATCGGCGCCGTCCCGGCCGTGCTGCTGGGCGGGTTCGTGCCGCTGCTCGTCGTGGCCATGATCGCATGGCGCGTACCCGAGCTGCGGCGCCTGGAGCACATCGGGTGATATTCTCCGTTCCCTTCGCGCTGCGCCGGCCGTGGCTCATCACCCGTGATTTGCTGCAAAGCCGCGCGCACCCCGATCTCGCGCGGCTGCGGGCGATCGACGATCCCGAGTCGTTCGTCTGGCGCATCCTGCCGCATGCCGCGCGCACGTTCACGGCGTCCATCACGCTGCTGCCGGCGGATTCGGCCCGGGCGATGGCGGTCGCCTACCTCTACTGCCGGATGCTCGACACCTACGAGGACCTGCTCCCCGATGCGGTCGAGCGGGAGCAGGCGCTGGCGACGTTCGCAGCGCGTTTCGGCGTCGCCGAGGACGCGACGCCGGCGCCCGCCCCGCGGATCGCTCGCGCCCGCGCGCGCGACGCCCGCGATCAAACCCATGTCGTGCTGGTGAACCGCTGCCGCCTGGTGGACGAGGTATTCGGCTCGCTGCACCCCCTCGTGCGCCGGCACACCGCCGATCTGGTCGGATCGATGGCCGCGGGGATGATCTGGTCGTCGCGGGCGTTTCGCGACCAGGGCGGCGTGTTGATCGACGCCGCACAGCTGTCGCGCTACTGCCGGACCGTCATCGGCCTGCCGTTCCTGTTTGCGGTCCGGCTCCATGTGTTGCGCAGCGGCGGCCAGTCCGTTTCGGACGCGCTGCAAGAGGACACGCTGCAGGCCGGCGAGATGGTGCAGCTCGCCAACGTCACGCGCGACATCGAGAAGGATCTCAAACGCGGCATCGCCTATCATCCGGCGCTCGCCCGCGACCTGGGCCGGAGCGCGGACGATGCCGCAGTGCGCGGGCGCATCCGTACGGTGCGCGAAGACCTGTTGCAGCGGGCGCTGCGGCTCGCGCCCGCCTACGAGCGCATGATGCTGGCGTTGCCCTTCGGGCGAGTGAGTCTGGCGCGGGGGTCGGGCGTGCTGATGCTGGCCTTCACCGACCGCTACTACCGCTCGTGCGCCGAGCTCGTGGGGCGCGCGTCCTGGCCTGGTCCGCGCAGTGCGCTCGGCGTCATCGTCCGCTCGGCCGCGCACGTCGTGTCGCCGGCGCTCGCCACGCGGGCGGTGCGCCGCATCACCGCCGCCTTCCTCAACGCAACGGCCCCCGCGGAATAGTCCCGCGGGGGCCGTGATGCGTGGGTACGTCCCGGCTCAGTGCCCCGCGCCGGCGGCGATGCCCGCTTCCGTCTCGGTGATCGCGGCGTCGACGTGCCCGATCGCCTTGACGCGATGTCCCGCCTTGTCTGCTTCGGCCTCTTCGAGGTGACGCTTGGCGCTGCGCAGCGCCTCGAGCGCCGCCTTCATGTGCGGCTGCTGTGCGTCGGAATGTCGCACCACGGGCTGCCCGTGCAGCACGGCCGGAATGCTCATGCCGGCCAGGCCGAGCAGGGCAATCGCGGAACGGCGGGTGACGAGGGACATGCCTACCTCCCGAGAGGGGGATGAGTGAATGGCGCCATCGCTCCAGAGACCCGGCGGCGGGGCAATGGGTAACCGACCGCTCAGCGTTTCGACGTCGCCAGTGACGCGGCAGTGGTCTCGGCGGCGAACCCGAGCGCCGCGCCGATCACCAGGGAGACCCCTACATAGAGCAGGTGACCGAGATCGGCCCCGGCGCCGTTGCCGACGGTCACCGCGGCCCCCACGAATGCGCCCGGAATGAACGACAGCGCCGGCACCTTCGACATGATGACGATGATCACGGCGACGACCCCCATCAGGACCGCATACAGCAGCGTGCTGCCGCCGAACCGCGGCAACAGCTGCATCATCGCCCAGACGTAGAGCATGCCGGACACGGTCGCGAACACCGTCTTCTGGAACCCCTGCATCTTCCCGCCCGCGGCGAAGAAGCAGCCCATGGCGGCGACGCCGACCCAGGGAGACAAGTCGGGGATCAATTGCAGTGCGACATACGTCCAGAGGGCAACGAGTACGCCGCTGCTCAACGCGAGTGCCATTTGCCTGTCCATGCTCTTGGACCTCCCCAAAGAGGATTGGAGCAACGCGTCGACACGATGCCGCGCGTGCCGGCGCCGGTCAAGCGGTGTGCCGGGTGGCGCGTTTGAAATGGGTGCTTTCCACCCGCCAGTGAAACAGGAGAATCGCGGCCTGATCGCAGACCGAGGCGATCAAGCCGGGGAGCGACCCGCTGATGAGCGCCACCCCGTACGTCTGGAGGTAGCCCACGGTGTACATCGGGTTCTTGAGATAGCGATACGGACCGGCGGACGCCCGGGCCACGGGCGCGGCCGGGGTGAAGAAGTTGTACCAGTAGTAGGCTTTCTTTCCGAGGGTGGCCGCAGCCCACAGCTTCGTGCCGACGCCGAGCAGCACCAGCACCACCCCGATGGCGACGCCTGAGGCGCGCGGGACGATGGCCGGGAGCGTTCCCCACCCCACGAGACACACCGCCACGAAGCTGACGGCGTCGATGGTCATGATGAACGAGGCCCAACGGCGAAACCGGGCGAACCCGCCGTCGATCCCCCACCGCGTCGTCCACCACCCGTCCTTCTGCTGGCGCGTCAACCCGACCCACACGTACCCGACGTAGGCGAGCCGCGCGGCGAGGTGAGCCCCAAGAACGGCCCCGATCAAGATGGCGCCGCACCCGCGAACCCGGTGAGGCCGCGCTCGGCGAGGTGGGCGAGGATGGTGCCCAGCACGAGGCCAACGACGTACCCGTACGGGAGGAACGCCGCACACAGACCCACCAGGGCGGCGATGCGCAGTCCGCTCGCCGAATCGGCCACATCGCGAATCACCAGAACGAGGTAGAGCCCCTCGAACAGGAGCAACACGCCGAGCAGCGGCAGCGGGAAGACCTTCACCATCTCGGTGAACGCGCCCCCGCAGAACAGTCCCAAGAGCAGGAACACCGTCCCGTAAATCACCACCGACCCGCCGGTGCGGCCGCCGAACGCATAGTGACCGGCCACGCCTCCCGAACCATGGCACGTCGGGACGCCGCCGATGAAGGGATTGATCAGGTTCATCACCGCGTACGTGAGACCGATCTTCCGTACGGGCAGGTCGACCTCGGGGAAGAAATCCTTGACGATCTGTCGCGTGGCGAGAATCGAGTTGCCGAGGGACAGCGGGATCTGGGGCAGCGCCAACAACAGGAACCCCTGCGCCACATCACCCGGCGTGGGGACGGTGAGCTGCGGCACGTGCACACCGAAGCCGGCCACCAGCCCGCGCACGTCGATCTTGAACGCGAGCGCATAGACGATGCCGAGTACGATTACCGGGACGCCTGCCGGCAGCCGGCGGTTGCCGAGCAAGACGACGATGATGACGAAGGCCAGTCCGGCAAGCCACCACCCGGCCGCCTGGTCGGCTCCGACGTAGTCCCGCAGCGCGATCCCCGCCAGCTGCAGGCCGAGGCCGAGCTGAATGCCACGAATGACGGATTTCGGAACGATGCGGGCCAGCCAGTCCAGCAAGCCGAAGACGGAGAGCAACAGCATGGCGACTCCGATCGCCAGACCGGCTCCCCGCAGGATGTTCCCCGCGATATGCTGGGTGATGACGATGACTGCGACCGCCTTCAGGGGCTGGACCGGCATCGGCAGGCGATAGTACAGCCCGGTCCCGATCTCCATGAGACCGTAGGCCACGAGCACGCTGGTGCTGTCGAGGTGGGCGGCGGCAATCATCCCGACCAGCAACGGGAAGTCGGTGCCGAGGTCTCCGAAGGCGCCCGAGAATTCGTTGCGGTCGAAGCGCATCGCTACTCGAGCATCGCTTCGCGGTCCTCCACCTCGGGCTGCAGCTCCGGGTGCCGCGCCAGGTGACGGGCGCAGGCGTTCCAGCGCAGCAGCGCGTCGTCGTTGCCCTGGGGCCTGAGGGTCTCGGCCTGTTCGTACCAGTCCATCGCCTCGCGCAGCCACTGGTGGACGGTCGCGGGCGCCCCGGGAGCTCCGCGCGCGTGCCGGGCGCGCGCCCAGCGCTCGCAGATGATGCCGGCGTAGTAAGCACGGTGATAGTCGCTCGTGAGCCGGGGCAGCACCTCGCGCGCGCTGGCCACCGCGCCGCGGCCGTGCTGGAACTGATCGGTGCGGGACAGCAGCAGCGCCACCAGCGCCCGCTGGTTCTGCGGGTCTACCTCGAGAATGTCGAGGCAGATGCTCTCGGCGTCCCCCGGCTCGTTGAGCAGCCGATAGCGGTCCACCTTCTCGAGCGCCCGGTCGATGCCGGCCGGCGAAATCTTCTTCAGGGTGGTCATAGCCCCACCAGCCGGAACAGCGCGCGAATCGGGTCGTACGCCTGGTCCGCCACCCGCTCCTTCAACGGGATGATCGCGTTGTCGGTGATCGTGATGTGCTCCGGGCACACCGTGGTGCAGCATTTGGTGATGTTGCAGTAGCCGATGCCATGGTCGGTGCGCAGCTCCTCGCGCCGGTCGGCGACGTCGAGCGGGTGCATCTCGAGCGCCGCGGCGTGCACCAGGAAGCGCGGACCGATGAAGCGGTCGTGCAGGTGGTGCTCCCGCAGCACGTGGCAGACATCCTGGCAGAGGAAGCACTCGATGCACTTGCGGAACTCCATCGCCCGGTCGACGTCGCCCTGGTCCATGCGCCAGGTGCCGTCGGCGGCATCCGGGGGCCGCGGCGTGAACGGCGTGATCGACATCTTCACGCGGTAATTCCACGACACGTCGGTGACCAGGTCGCGCAGCGGCGGGAACGCCTTCATCGGCTCGATCGTCACCGGGGCACCGAGCGGCAGGTCTTCGAGCCGCGTCATGCACATCAGCCGCGGCATGCCGTTGATCTCGGCCGAGCAGGAGCCGCAGCGCCCCGCCTTGCAGTTCCAGCGCACCGCGAGATCGGGGGCGTGCGCGGCCTGGATCTGGTGCACGGCATCGAGCACCACCATGCCGTCGGTGATTTCGGTCGAGTAGTCTCGCAGGGCGCCGCCGGTGCGGTCGCCCCGCCAGATGCGAAACGTCGCGGTCGCCATTTAGCGTTGCTCCTCGATGATCCGCTGCAGCTCGGGCGCAGGCGGCGTCACGGCGATGCGCTCGAGCTGCATCGTGCCGTCGGCGCCGCGCTTCACCACGTGCCGCACCGTGCCCAGTGCTTCGTCTTTCTGGGGATGATCGTCGCGGAAATGGGCGCCGCGGCTCTCAGTCCGGGCCAGCGCCGAGCGCGTCACCGCCTCGCTCACGACGAGCAGACTCGCCAGGTCGAGTGCCGTGTGCCAGCCGGGGTTGTACTCGCGGTTTCCCGTCACC
>CAZXKN010000182.1:0-9058 GCA_964641815.1 uncultured Gemmatimonadaceae bacterium
GCGCCGCCGGCGAGGATCCACAGCGAGTCGCTGTCGGGGTCGACGTTGCGCACGCCATAGCGCAGCGCGTCGCTCAGCACGAGCACCACTGCTCCCGTCACCCCGACGGGCTGTTCTCTGCACAACACCCCGAACACGCGCAGTGCGCGGATCGTGACCGCGGTGCGCGTCATCTTCACGATGTCGCCGTCAGCGGCATCGAGGGTGCGCAGCTCGGCGGGGAGGAAGGCGGCGGCGATGCGCAGGTTCTGACGACGGTCGATGCTCTGGACTGTCGCCCGGTATCCCGCGAGAAGGCGCCGCATCACGCCCGCCACGGCGGTCGTGCAGACGCCGAAGAGCACCAGAGCGACCAGCAGCTCGACGAGTGTGACGCCGCGCCGGATCAGCGGCACGGCAGCACCATCGTCAGGGTCTCGGGCGGAAGGGCGGGGAGCGGCGCCCGCGGAGTGAGCACGAGCCCCAGCCGCCACGACGAATCGGCCGCGGTGCTCCAGCTCCAGTCAAGACGGGCGATGGCGGACCCCTGCCCCACGATTGCAGCGCCGTCGGCGCGTGCGCTGCACCCGGTTGCGCGCAACTGCTCCATGCGCGCTGCGGCAGCGGTTGTGATCGTCTCGGCGCGCCGCACCCGCCCGAGCGCCCGCACAAGCGAGGCCGTCTGGGCGATGAGGCCGAGCAGGCCGAGCGTCAGCACGACGAGAGCAACGAGCACCTCGAGCAACGTGAATCCGGTGGGACGTCTCATAGGGCCCGAGCTTACGACTCGGTGCCGTCGTTTCCCAGACCGGAATCGCGCGGTGCAGGCAGTTATTACGCGGCGACAAAAAGGCCCCGCGTCGAGGTCGACGCGGGGCCTCACGATATCGGAAGCGCTCTTACCGCTTGGGAACGAGCAGGCTCCAGTAGGCATTCACGTCAAAGCCCGTCGGGTCGACTTCGTAGTAGTGCCCGCGCACGAAGTGCCCGGTGGTCGGGAAATAGGGCGGCGGGTTGTTGGCGCCGCACTGGTCGTATTGGTAGCGCTTCACATATCCCTCGCCGCTCGTCAGACCGACGGCGCCGCGCGAGGTCTGGATGACGCCGCCGCTCACGAACAAGCACCCGCGTCCCGAGCTGGTAGCTCCGCACAACGCGGCGTTGCGCGATCCCTTGTTGTAGTTCTCCGCTTTGAAGCTGCCCAGGGCCAGCACGAATCCATCGAGCCACGTGTCGGGCGTCTCGTCCCATGACCTGGTCGACGGGACGGAGGCGACGCCGGGGACGGGGTCATTCACCAGATTGTCCGCGACGACGATGTCGCCGCCCGAGAACAGACCCAGGACGTCGGCGCAGTTGACGGTGCCCGGATTGGTGACGTAACGCAGATCGTCGGCGATGATGATGTTGCTCGAGGCCGCGAGGGTGAGTCGCCCGCGCAGCTTGCCGCTGATGGCGACACGGCCGTCGACGTAGACCACGCCACGAAAGTTCGGGTTGGTCGCGCGGTTGATCGGCCACAGGTAGTTCGCAATGTCCCCATGCCCGGTGGCGGTCAGTCGCGGGTCGACGGGGCCAATCCACGGGAGGTAGTGACCATGTGGATCGGCCGCCTGAAACGTGCCCCCGTTGAGGGCGTCCGAGCCGCCGAGATAGCAGCGCGTTTTCTTGATCGTGCCGAGCGTGCAGTTCGGCGACGTGAGCACGTTGGTGCTGTCGCCCTTCTGCTGTTGCGCGGTCTTGGCGTCGCCCACCACCCACCAGATCTCGCCCGGGTTCGTCAGCTGGTACACCTTCATGAACCCTTCGCCGTCGTCGGTCGAGTCGTTGTCGCCGTTGAGATCGAGCGCGACGAACTCGATGCGCGTCGTCGCCTGGCCGTCGGCCTCGACTCCCAGCGTCGGGGAAACGATCGCGGTCCCGCCGACGGTGGCCTGGCCCTTCAGCTTCAGCAGGTCTGCCGTGCCGGGCATGGAGATGAACGCCGCCCCTTCCTTGACACCCTGCTTGTAGACGCCGAACGCCTTGCCGTTGACCTTCTTGGCGGTGGCAACGGGGCCGTTAAAGATCGCCCCCGACGACGCGATGTTGATGTAATCGTCGGAGAACACGGGGCCGAGAATCAGGTCGCCGTTGGCGAACTGGATGTTGTTTTCGGCGGTGGTGAAATACGCGTACTTGGAAAAGCTCTCCTGGTTGACCTCGGAGCGCCGCACCACGCGATCGCCCTGCAGGTCCTGCGTGACCGACAGGATACTGCCGAACACGCCGTACTGACCGGTTGTGACGCCGCTCGGCCCTGCGTACAGCCAGCGCCGCACGTTGGGAATCGGCGAACCGTCGGCGGCGTAGACCGTCCCTCCGGCCTCGAGTGTGGTGAACCCCGTATCGGGATACAGTGCCTTGGTGCCGTTGATGGTCGAGCGCGCCTCTTCCAGGCCGGCATCGGCTGCCGTTTCCAGCACGCCGAGCCGCCCCTCGTGACGGGCGATGAGGCTGGTGCTGGAGCTGAGCAGTGCCGAGCCCGCGAGCATGGCCGCCACGGCCACTACCACGAGCAGCACCACCACCAGTGCGATACCGCGCTCATTGTCGATCATCCGCTGCGCACGCATACGACCGCCTTCTCTCGAGTCACCTTCAGGGAACGTCAACTTCGGCACTCGCGACGAGGTTCGAATTCGCCGGCGTGCAATCCTGCGCCGCCAGCCCGTAGACATACTTGGACCCGGACGTCACATCATGGTCGCTGTAGAGGTACGTCGGGGTTCCCGCCGGGGGAAAACTCAGGAACGGATCGCCCCAGGTGGAATCGCTGACCGACTTGCGCCACACCACGTAGCGCACGACATCCCGCTCACCGGCCAGCTCGTCGACGGCGGCGTTCCAGGTGAGGTCCACACCATTCGTCGCCGCATTCCAGACCGCCGCTATTCCGGTCCCCAGAATCGGCGGGTCGCCGCACGATTGCTTGTTGGACAACCCGACGTTGGGGAGACGAATGTAACGGCTCAACGGACGGCGCCGCTCGCTCGAGCCCGACAGCCCGTTCGTCACCGAGAAGCTGACCAGCACCGCGCGCACGCTGTCGATGCGCGCGGCCGGACCGGTGTCGTTGATCGCCAGATGAACCGGCACGGTGTGCTGCAGCGGCAGTGTGCCGTTCGGGACCTGCTGGATCACCGGGCTCCCGGCCACCATCACCTGGGCGTAGTACTGCAGGAACGGTACCACGCCCGTCTGCAGGATTCCGCGCGCGACCAGCTCGGGGGCCGTGTTGTTGACCTGGCGATACAGGATGTAGTCGTCGTTGCGGCTCGTCGTAGAGTCGGGCGCAAAAAAGAACGTGATCGTCTCGGCGGGGCTGTTGATCAGACCCCCCTGGAGATAATCGGTGTCGGGATACGCCACGGTCGTCGTGGGAATCGTGAAGCGATCGGCCCTGCGGGCGGCGTCCACAGCCCCGACGGGCACGTCCGGATCGTAGTAGACGGCGAACACGTCACCCGGGGTGCGGGTGGCGAAATTGGCGTTGAACGCGACGACGTTCGCGTCGGCGTAGATCATCGCCGGTTGCATGTCGGGGGCGCCGGCGCCGGCGGTGCGCAGGTCCTTCTCCAGCTCGTCGAAGGCGAAGCGCGAGTTCTGCAGCATGGCGCTGCGCTGCGACCCGAGCGTGAAGCTGCGTCCCTGCGCACGCAGGAAGGCCAACGCCCCGGCGAGCACGATGGAGAACACCGTCAACGCGATCAGCATCTCGATCAGCGTCAAACCGCGCTCGCTCAACTGTCGCCGAAGTGTCGTCATGGTGCCGCCACGGTGACGCTGCGGCTCACGGGCGTAATGCCGGGGCCGCTCACCACGACCGTGATCTTCTTGTAGTCGTTGGCTTGCCCCTGGCCACCGGTGCGGACGATGGACGTCACGCGGCGGAAGCCGGGGAGCCCGGTAAACGTCGTGTCGGTCTTTGCGTACGCCAGCTCGAGACCGTCGTAATTCGGGTCGTTGCGTACCTGGTCGATCTTGTCCATCGCCAGCTGAATCGCCGTCTGCTGGCTCTGCGTCGTCGCGGCGGTATGCAGCGCCCGCCCGGTGGTGGACGCCAGCATCATCATCACCACCAGCAGAATGGAGAGGGCGAGGATGACCTCGATCAGGGTGAACCCGCGCTCGCGGCTCATCAGAACGCCTGCTGCCAGCCGCCCGCGCCGTACTTGAACCACAGCGCACGGCCGGTGGCGCGCTCGAGCTCCACCGAGCGCGTGTCGTCGAGGTGGGTCCCGGCCTGCAGGGCGCGGTTCGAGGTCAGGTAGAACCCGCCCGCCTCGCTGGCGCTGCCGTCGCGGTGGAACACGACCGCGGGGAGCCCGGCCACGACCTTCGTGAAGGTCACGACTGCCGTGCCCATCGGGCGCGGCGTGACGGACGCAGGGCGCCCGTAGACGATGCCGTCGCCGAGCGGCATGCCGCGCACCCGCTCGCCGGGATCGACGATGCCGTTGTTGTTGGCATCGTCGTGGATGCGGATCAGGTTGTTGGGGACGTCGAACATCACGATCACGTCGTGCTGCTGGGTGATCGCCTGCCGCTCGACGGCGAGCAGCGACATCCCTACGCCCTGCATCGCCGACCCGATGCGGAACTTGATGACGTCGATCTTGGGCGCCGCGAGGCCCACCACCAGCCCGATGACCACGAGCACGATCAGCATCTCGACCAGCGTGAACCCAAACGCCGAACGCCGGGCACACAATACGTGTGGCCCGGTGCTCGGGATAGCCCGCCTGCTCGTGGATTGCGACTGCCGTGTCATGACGGACCCTCACTTCCGTCCAAGACCGCATCAGTACGCCACGATGCGCCTGCAACAACCAGCTACTGTAAGTGGTGCAACTCTAAGATCGCTCAGACCCCCACATTTACGCTGTAACGGTTGTTACCGGGGCGTTTGGTCGTTGCTTACGCCAAAGTCCCCGGAACCCGCAGAATCCCTCAAACCCCTAGAACAACAAGCTCCAGCTGCGCGAGCGGTCGGGCGCGGTCACACCGGTCATGTTGAGCGCCTCGATGATCGCACACTTGGAGTAATTGAGCGTCGCGTTACCGCTAAAGGTGTTCAGCTCGAGGTCGACGTTCTGTGCCATGACGGCGCCCCAGAAGTGGGCGTCGGTGCTGCCACCGCCGGCCGTCTTCATGCTGCCGCGCACGATCGTGATGCCGTAGAACTGATACGACCCCTGTACGCTCAGATCGCCGTCGACCAGGAGAATCCCCTGTCCCTGATCGCCGTTCAACGTGGCGTCCCCTGCGATGTGGATGATCGGGAAGTAGGTGCCGCACGCGGCCGCCGGGTTCATCCCGTCGCCCCAATTGGTCAGGTTGGTCTTATCGCAGAGTCCACCGCTCGTCGCCGGATCGGTCTTGTAGTTCCCACCAGGCAGCTGGATGGTCGCGGCAGCGGCGAGGTCGGTGTAGCTGATGTCGCCGAACTGCGTGAACGTCGACTGATGCACCGAGGTGTCCTTGAGGAACGGCGGGTTGCCGGAGAGGTGGGCACCGCTGCCGGTCTGAACCACGACACTGTCGGGCGCCCGGATGCCGGCCTTGGTCGTATCGCCGATCGTGTCGCAATTCGCGGACGACCACCCAGCCGGAACGTGGTCGGTGCCGTCCACACCGGCATTTCCCGACAGCTTGATGCTCCCCTGCGTCGTCAGGGCGCCGCCGATGCCCATGTCGAGCAACCGGATGCGCACGAACTCGCCGATACGCTGCCGCGCGCCGCCGCCGAACAGGGCGCCCGAGGCACTGGCCTTGTCGCGGCCGGTGAGATCGACCTGATAGAGGTAGTTGTTGAGCTTGCGGATCACGCCACCGTACTGGCCGGTGCCGCCCAGGGTGTTCGTCGTGGGGACGATGAAGGAGTCGGCAGGGTAGATCCCGATCTTGTTGTATGTCCCCGGTTGCCAGTTGGCCACGATCTCGTTCAGGGCCTCTTCTCCCGCCCCGAACGACTGCTGCACCCGCAGCGTGTTCTGACCCACGCGCTGCTCCTGGTTGCCGGCGAAGAACGCGCCCGCGATCAGCGCCCCCGCCACCACCAGCGCGAAGATCGCCACCGCCAACGCCATCCCTCGTTCATCCCGCAAAACGCGTTCCATACCGCAAGCTCCTTACTGGGTTGTCCGGGCTAGAAGCGCCGGTTGTTCCGCAACGCCACACTCGTCAACACACTGTCGGCCATGCGCACCAGATTGTTGGACCCGGACCGCGCCCGGATCAGCTGCGCCGTCTGGGCCCGCAGCGTGATATCCACCCGCGCGACGCGTGCCGGGTTGCCTGTGACCACGCCGGTCGAGTCGTAATAGGCGAACGACAGGCCATTCGCGAGCACCGGACCGATGAGTGGCTGTGGGTTGCCACCCGAACTCGAATTCGTGAGACCGACGTACCAGTCCCCCGGCGTGCACGATGGGCAGCTCGAGGTGGTGGGCTGGTACAGCGAATAGGTCACCGGCTCGAACCCCAGCACCGGATCGCCATTCACGACCGACGTCGGGAAATTCGTCAGTCCACTGGCGTTGAAACTCAGGTTCACAGCCAGCACCTGCCCAGCCAGCCCGCTGCAGACCGCGGGGGCCGAGCCGACGTCCAAGACTTTCCCGATCACCCAACCATCATCCTTGCGCGTGCCGTCGTCGCCCTCGTAGCGCACGAAGATCGAGTCGTTCCGTACGATGGCACGGCCGAAGAACGGAGCGCTACGAATCGTCATCGCGACGGGACCGATCACACCTCCGCCCACGCCGGTCACGGGTGGAACGCACATGATCCCCGTCCAACGGTGCGCCCGCACCGTGATCGACGTCGCCGTCATCGCCGTGATGTCGCCCTCGGTCGCGTCCAGCTCGCGCAGCTCCTGCGGCAGGATCGCCGCCGCGGCCCGCATGTTCTGCTGCAGGCCGATCACCTGGGTCTGCTGCTGGTAGACGCGCTGGTTGGTCATCAACGCGCGGTAGAGCCCGGTGACCACGATCGCCAAGAGCACCATGGCGATCAGCAGCTCCACCAGCGAGAAGCCGCGGCGCGTCAGGTGCGGCATGGGACCCCCTGCTCGAGCGTGTCGGATTTCATCTGGTTCTTGGTCGTTTCCCACCGGGTGATCACGCGCAGCCGGTACGACTGGCTGCCCATGTCGGTATAGCTCCAGGTGTTGTAGGCGATCATCGTGCTGCCGCGGTACAGTGTGTCCACGCCGGCGTTGCGCTGCCCCGTGATGCATGCCGCCGTGCGCATCATTTCCATGCGCTTGGACGCGTAGGCCGCCGCCTGCTGCGCGCGGTTGGCCCGCCCCATCATCCGTGTCGTGAGGGCGGCGGTCATCACGAGCCCGAGTACACCCACCATCAGGATCACGACGGCGATCATGATCTCGAGGATCGTGAAGCCCCCTTCGTTGCGCTGCTTCATTGGCGTATCACCTGTCCCAGCGGGTTAACGACGACGGAATCAGTGACCGCGGTCGCCGTCCTCGAGGCGATGCGGTACGTCCGGTTGGTGTAATCGGTGGCGAGACCGCGCGGGTCGAACGCCAGCGTCGTCGTCGGCGTCACGTTGACACTGAACCGGGCGCCCAAGGAATCGACGCCACCGAGGATCTGCGTCCCGGTGCCGGTCACCGTGCACACCGAGATCGATACCGTGCTTGCTGTCGCATCCATCGTTACCGTCGCGGTACAGCCGCGGGCCACTGCCGCGGCGCGCGCCTTGACCAGCATCGTGCCCAGCGCCGCCCTGGCACTGCGCACGTTCGAGCGCAACACGGCGGTGCGGACCCGCGGGATGCCGAAGGCCGCGATGATGCCGATGATCACGAAGACCACGAGCAGCTCGATCGCCGAAAAACCCCGTTTATTCATGGATGCTGTCCTCATTGCCGAGGCATGAGTACACACTTCGTGCCAGCGCATAACATATTAAAAACAAACAGCTTAGCAATAACTGAGAGGTCGTCGAACCGTGCAAACTGCTGCGCGAAGTGCAAGAACTTGCACTACTCCAGGCCCAGCCGCTGCAGCTTGTAAAACAACGAGCGCAGGCTGATGCCCAGCCGGGTAGCGGCGTCGCGCCGGTTGCCGCCGCACGCCTCGAGTGCGGCGCGGATCGCATCCCGTTCCGCCGCCTCGACGGACGCGCTCAGCGTCGCCTCTCGCGGACCAGCCGGGGCCGGCCGCGAACGCGGGGCCGCGACGAGGTCTTCCGGCTCGAGTGTCGTCTTCCCCGAGAGGACCGCAGCCCGCTCCACCGCGTTCTCGAGCTCGCGCACGTTGCCGGGCCACGGCTGCGCCTCGAGCCAGGCGAGCGCGGCAGGTGAGAGCGTCAACGGGGACCCGAACCGCGCGGCGAGCCGTGCCGCGAACAGCTGCGCCAGCGGCGCCACGTCCTCCGGCCGCTCGCGCAGCGGCGGCAGGTGAATCGTCACGACGTGCACCCGATAAAACAGATCTTCGCGGAACCGCCCCGCTTTCACCTCCGCGGCGAGGTCGCGCGCCGTCGCCGCGAGCACGCGCACGTCGATCTTGCGATTGCGCTGATCGCCGACGCGCCGGATCTCTCCCTCCTGCAGCGCGCGCAACAGCTTCGCCTGCAAGCCGAGCGGCAGCTCGCCGATCTCGTCGAGCAGCAGCGTGCCGCCATGGGCCTGCTCGAACAGACCAGGTTTGTCCGCCGAGGCCCCGGTGAAGGAGCCCCGCACGTGGCCGAACAGCTCCGATTCGAGCAGGTTTTCGGGGATGGCGGCGCAGTTCACCCCGATGAATGCCGCCTGGGCGCGGGAGCTGGCGCGGTGAATCGCCTGGGCGATGACTTCCTTGCCGGTGCCGCTCTCCCCGGTCACGAGGACGGTGGTCGAGTGCTCGGCGACACGCGCCACGATGTCCAGGGCGGCGCGCATCGCGGCGCTCGTGGCAACGAGCGCGCGGCGGTCGGGGCTCGAGTCGAGCTGCGCCTGCAGCCCGGCCACGGTGCGCCGCAGCTTCTCGCGCTCTTCGGCTTTGCGCAGCGCCAGCACGACTTCATC
>CAZXKN010000183.1:0-18863 GCA_964641815.1 uncultured Gemmatimonadaceae bacterium
CCGTACTACTTCTTCCAGCCAAGCACGATCACCGTCCAGCAGCTCGACACCACCGGCGACAGCGCGGTCGTCTCGAGCCTCAACCTGCAGCGCTACGTGGTGCGCGACCTGTTCGCCGAGTCCTACTATCCGTTCAGCCGCTTCAGCCGTGTCGAGCTGGGTGTCCACGGAGTAAATCTCGACATCGCGACACTCTCCTTCGAAGACTTCTACGATCTCAACAGTGGCCTGTACGAGTTCTCGCTCGAAGAGACCAAGAACCACCGCTCACTCGCGTACGTCCAGCCGAGCATGGCGCTGGTGCACGACAACACGTTGTTTGGCTACGTCGGACCGTTTGCGGGATCGCGATCGCGCTTCGGGATCTCCCCGGCGTTTGGCAGCAAGCATTTCACCACCTACACGGGTGATTACCGCCAGTATCTGTTCGCGCGGCCCTTCACCCTCGCCATCCGCGGACTGATCTACGGCAACACCGGGCGGGACGGGAACCTGTTCCCGATCTATCTCGGCAGCACGGAGCTGATTCGCGGCTACACCTCCGGATCGATCATCAAACACGAGTGCGTCACCACGCCATCGGTCGATCCGCAAAGCCTCACCGGCTGCAACGAGCTCGACCGGCTGATCGGTACGCGCATCGCCGTCGCCAACATCGAGCTGCGCTTCCCGCTCACCCGCAGCCTGGTGCTCGGCTTCCTCCCGGTGGGGCTGCCGCCGATCGAGGGAGCGATCTTCTACGATGCCGGCGTCGCATGGAATTCGGGTGACGTGCTGCACTGGCGTCACGATGCGTCCGCCGCTGCCACGGACAAAGCCCCGTTGCGCAGCTACGGCGGCGCGATCCGCGTGAACCTGCTTGGCTTCGTCATCCTGCGTTTCGACGTGACCAAGCCCCTGGACCGCGTGTATAACAAAGCGTATTGGACCGTCAGTCTCGGCCCAACGTTCTAACTCCGCATCACTGCACCACTTGCATTGGCCTCGCCGCATTTTTATCTTGCGGCGAGGCCATTTGGTTCCTATTCGGTTCCTCCTGCCCCTCGCGGTTCTGGTGCTCTGGGGTTGTCAATCTAGAGCGCCGGGTGCAGCGTCTTCACAAGCCGTTGTAAATCCTACGGTTAAGGGACAAATCGGCCCCACCGGGCGCGGCGCGGCCTTCGCCATTCGCGTCCCGACTGGTGGCGGGACGCCGCTGCTCTATCGGCTCCCGGCACTGTCCCCGCTCCCCAACGCGCTCAGGGGGAAACTGCCCCCCATCGAGCGGGTCATCGGCGTCGATCCCGAGGCGGCGCAGCTGTTCGTGCGCACCGCCAAGCGCGTGATTCTCGCCTACGATCTCGAGAGCGGTCGCGTGGACTCCGTTGTCGCCGACGTACAGCTCTCGACACTCGGCCCCGACGGCACGCTCTACGCCGTCGACTCGAAACGCCGCGTGACGACGCTGTCGCGCCGGGTGCGGCTCACGTGGCCGCACCCGCTGGACGGCGACCCCGCCGATCTGTTCGGGGCGACCAACGAGCGTCTCGTCGCCACCGTCGGAGGCGGGAAGCCCACGCTGATCGTCGCCGCGGCGGACCAGCCGCAGGCCTCCCGTCCGCTCCCCGCGGAAGGGGACGTGGCGGCGAGTCGCTGGGGAGACCTGGTGGCGGTGGCGAGCGATTCGGGTGTGACGCTGCTCGATCCACTGGGGCGGCGTGACGCGGCCTTCGTCTCGATCTCGGACCATCCGCGTGCGCTGCTCTTCTCTCCGTCCGGGCATCGCGTCTACGTCGGAAGTCGCTCCGGGCTGGGACTGCGGGTGATCGATCGCTACTCCCTGAAGGAAATCGACGGCGTAGCTCTGCCGACGCCCGCCGCGGCGCTGCGGCTCGATCCGCTGGGACAGTGGCTCCTGGCGCGGCCGACCGTGGGCGACACGGTGTGGGTCGTGAATCTTCCGATCAAGCAGCTGGTGGGCGGCCTCCCCACGGCCTGGCTCGGCGACTTGCCGACGATCGCACCCGACGGATCGCTGCTGCTGCGCAGCGGCGACGACGTCACCACTGTGCGCCCCGACTCACTGAAGGAAGTGGGTCGCATCACCAACGCGGGGAGCGATCTGTGGGTGGCGACGAGCTGGGCGCCACGCGGCGCCACCACGCCGAGCGCCGCCGCCGTGGCGGCGAGCGACTCGGGCGCCGGTGAGGGCCCGCTCTACGTGCAGGTCTCGGTGTCGCGCAACGCGACCTGGTCGCAGCAGATGGCCGACGAGCTGACACGCGCTGGATTGGCCGCGAAGGTGCTGCCGCCTGCGACCGCAGATGAAGGCTTCCGGGTGGTGCTCGGTCCCTACAACACGCGCGAGCAGGCCGAAGGTATCGGCAAGAAGCTCGGGCGCCCCTACTGGATCTACCACCCCGGTCAGTGACGCTGCGCCCGCTGCCCCGATCCCGGCTCGACCGGGTTGCGCCACTGTTGTTGAACGGGTCGGCGCTCGTCGTCCTCGTTCCGGCGACCGACGACGCCGCGTGGGCCGCGGAGGCAGCATGGGGGGTGGCGCGGGCCGCGGCGAGCGGCGGCAGCGGCAAGCGACGCGAGGTGGCACTGGTCGATCTCTGCCTCGAGACGCCGCTGCTGCACATCGTCAAGCATGTCGCCGCCGCACCCGGTATCACCGAAGCGTTCACGCACGAGACCCCGCTCAACGACATCGCCCAGGACATCGACGGCGTGCACTTCCTCCCGGCCGGCACGCCCGAATCGGACGCCCTCACGGTGCGGTCGGCCGCGCGGTGGCGCCGCTTGCACGCCGGGTTCCGCAACGAAGGCGCGCTGCTCCTCGTCTGCCTCCCGGCCGATCACCTGGACGAGCTCGGTGCCGATCCCGAGGGCGTGATCGCCCTGGCGCCGGGCGGGGTGGACCTGGGTTCGACCACGGGACGCGCGCTGCTCGCCGCGCGGGACCGTGGCGTGGAGCTGCTCGGCGTCGTCCGCGAGCGCTGGAGCGCAGCGACGCCCGCCATGCCGGCGACCGGGAGGCCGCGGGTGCGCCACGGCCTGGTGGCGTTCGGGCTCGCCGCCGGCGTCGCCGCCGCTCTCCTCGTCGCAACCAACAAGCACGCAACCCCGGTACACGCGCCGGGCGCCCCCGCCCCCGTGGCACGAGAGACGTTCGGAACGGCACGGTCGCCCGCGACCGCCGAGCCCACGATCCCGCTGCCCGTGCTGTCCGCCGCCGATTCGGGCGGCTGGATGCTGCAGCTCGCCGCCTACGGCGCGCCGGCCCGCGCCCTCAGTCACGTGGATCGCCTCGTCGCCGCCGATCTGCCGGCAGTCGTCAGCCCCCTGACGCCGGATGTGTCGGGCGCCGTATGGTATCGCGTGCTGGCGGGGACGTATCGGACGCGCGACGACGCGACAGCGGCACGGCGTACGCTGTGGCGCCGCGGTCTCGCGGCGCGCGGTGAGGGAACGCCGGTGTTCGTCCCGTACTCCGTAGCGCTCGCCAGGCCTTCCGACGCCGACCGGTTGCGCGGCGCCGGATTCGCAAGCGTTCGTTGGGGTGCGCACGGCCCAGTCCTCGTGGGCGCCTTCGAGCATCCGGAAGCGGCGAGCGTCACATTGACCGCGCTGCAGCATGCCGGCATCGCCGCCACACTCATTCAGCGCACGGATCGGACCCCATGAGATTGAGCCGGCTCGAGCTGGTGGGCTTCAAGTCTTTCGCGGGATCGGTGGAGCTCCCCTTCGACCTCGGCGTCACGGCCATCGTGGGGCCGAACGGCTGCGGCAAGTCGAACATCTCCGACGCGGTGCGCTGGGTGCTGGGTGAGCAATCGCCGCGCCTGCTGCGCGGCGGCAAGATGGAAGACGTGATCTTCCAGGGTTCGACCGGCCGCCGCCCGGTGAACGTCGCCGAAGTCTCGCTGGTGTTCGACAACTCCGACGGCACCCTGCCGATCGCCTACCAGGAAGTCGTGATCACGCGCCGGCTGTCGCGCTCGGGTCAGAGCGATTACCTGTTGAATCGCTCTCCGGTGCGGCTGCGCGACATCCAGGATCTGCTGCGCGGTACGGGACTCGGGGCGGATGCCGCCGTCGTGATGGAAGCGAAGATGATCGACGCGCTGCTGTCGGAAAAAGCCGAGGAGCGGCGCGGGCTGTTCGAGGAAGCCGCCGGCATCGGCCTGTATCGCAACCGCAAGCAGAGCTACGAGCGCCGCCTCGAGGAAACTGCGGGCGATCTCGCGCGGCTCGGGGATCTCATCTCCGAGGTGCAGACGCAGGTCCGCAGTCTCGCGCGCCAGCGCGGCAAAGCGGAGCGCTACGAGAAGATGGTGGAGGAGCGCTTCGGCGTCGCGATCACGCTGGTGCGGCGCGAGCTCGAGGATCTCGACCTGGCGCTCGGCGCACTGGGCGTGCGCACACGCGAGCTGGCGGAAAGCGCTCCGGGCGCCCGGATCCGCTTCGAGGAAGCCGAGGGTGGCCGGGAGACCCGCGTGCGCGAGCGCCACACGGCCGAGACGCGCCGCGCGGAGATGGAACGGCAGCTGGGAGAGTCGAAGCTCGAAGCCGAGCGCCTGCAGAGCGATTTGGCGCTGGCGGCGGAGCGGCTCACCAACGCCGCCCAGCGCCGCGACCGGGCGCTCGAGGAGCGTGCCGACCGCGACCGCCGCGCCGGCCAGGCGACGCGGGAGCGCGACGCCGCTGAGAGTGAGCGCACTCAGGTCGAGCGTGAGCTGTCGGGGGTGAGCGCCGAGCTGGCGCGCCGCACCGACGTCGAGGGAGAGGTCCGCGACCGGCTGGGAAAGCTGCGCGACACGGTGCGCCGGCTCGAGACGGAGCTGCAGCAAGTGAGCGAAGCGGCGCGCACGCTCGAGATCGAGCGGGCGGCACTGGAGCGCGAGCGCGAGGAGCTGCGCCAGGCGCTGCAGCAGGCCACGGCCGATCGCACTTCGCGCCAGCAGGCCGCGACGGCAGCGGAGCAGGCGCTGACGGGAGCGATGCGCTCCGCGGGTACGGCCGCCCAGGTGGCGGTGCGGGCCGTCGAGACGGTGCAGGTCGCGCGCCACCGCGTGGCGGCGCTCGAGGAGCAGGAAATGACGGCGCATTCCGCCCGGCGCCAGGCGGAAAACGCGTGGTCGCAGCACTCGGCCCGGCACGACGCCCTGGCGGAGCTCGATCGCGGGCACGTGGGGCTCGCCCCTGCGGCCCAGGCGCTGCTCGACGCGCGCGAGCGATTCGGCGACGCCGTGCTCGGGCCGCTGTCGGATTTCGTGCGCACCAGCCGGCGCGACGCCGAGCTGGCCGAGCGCTTGCTGGGCGAATGGCTGCAGGCGGTCCTGGTGCGCGACCAGGCGGCAGCCGAAGCGATTCGCCAGTGGCACGCCACGACGCAGCCGGGTCCCCTGGTGCTGTTGCCGTGCACTCCCGGCCCCCGCCTCGCTGCCGATGGGCACCCGCTGCGCGACGACCTGCGCGTCGACGGCCCGGCAGTGGCGTGGGTGCGCGCTCTGCTCACCGGCCACGAGGTGCTCGATGACGGCCGTACGCTGCGGCGCGCCAACGGCGCGATGTTCCTGGACGGTGGCTCGACAGGGGCCGGCCCGTTGCAGCGCCGCGCCGAGCTCGAGGCGCTGACGGCGGAGCTGGCCGAGGCGGCCGCTGCGCGCGACCGCACGCAGGCAACGCTCGACCAGACGCTGCAGGATCTCGCCGCCGCCCACGCAGCGTTCGCGGAGGCGGCCGAGGCCGCCGAGCGGTCGCGGGGCGAGGAGCTCGAATGCGGCGCGCGCAAAGGCGAGGCGGAACGGGCCCTCGCCCACGCGAAGCGCGATCTCTCCGAGGCGTCGACGCAGGCGGAGCGTCTCCATCAGCGATTGATCGACGTCGAATCCCGGCTGCGCGCGCTGGACGGGGAGCTGCAGGAGCGCGGCAAGGCCCGGCGCACCGCGGACGCGCTGCTCGCCAACGAGCGGGCGGCACTGGTCGCCGTGGAAACGGAGCAGGAGCAGGCGCGCGAGCAGCGCGTGCACTGGCAGGTGGAAGCGGCGCAGATGGACGCGCGCCTCGGTGCCGCGCGCGAGCGGGCCGAGCGGGCCGGCGGCGAAGCCGATCAGGCCCGCCAGGACTCCACGGCCCTGGTGGAGGAAGTGGCGCAAATCGACCGCAGCACCGCGGAGCTCACGGCGCAGCGCGCGCAATGGCAGGACGCGCTGCAGGAGCGCAAGATGGCGCTCGCCGAGCTCGAGACAGCGACGCGCGATGCGAGCGTTGCCGTGACCCAGGCCGAAGCCGCCGTGGCCACGGCCGAAGCGGGGGTGGAAACGGCGCGCACCGCGCTGACGTCGCTGAGCGATGAAGAGCACCGGCTCGCCGTGGAGCGCACCGAGCTCGAAGGGCGCAAACGGGCGACGGCGGAGCGGGTGGAAGCGGAGTGGCGCAAACCGCTGGCCCAGCTGCTGCACGACGCGCCCGACGTCGCCGGCGATCTGGAGTGGCTGCGCTCGGAAAACGAGCGACTGCGCGGCGCCATCGACGCCGTCGGCCCGGTGAATGCCCTGGCGGTCGAGGAGCACGCCGAAGAAACGAAGCGGCTCGAGTTCCTGATGACCCAGCGCGACGACCTGGTTGCCGCCCGCTCATCGCTGCAGCAGGCGGCGCGCGAGATCGACCAGACCGCGAAGACGCTGTTCCTCGAATCGTTCGGGAAAGTGCGCGAGAATTTCCGGAGCGTGTTCCAGACGCTGTTCGGCGGCGGCGAGTGCGACGTGCGTCTCGCCAACGAAGACGAGCCGCTCGAGAGCGAGATCGAGATTCACGCCGCCCCGCGCGGCAAGCGCACGCAGCGCATCCATCTGCTCTCCTCCGGCGAGCGCACGCTCGTCGCGGTGTCGCTGCTGTTCGCGATCTTCCTCGCCTGCCCCAGCCCGTTCTGCCTGCTCGACGAGGTGGACGCGCCGCTCGACGACGCCAACGTGGGACGCTACGTCCGGCTGCTCGCGGAGTTCAAGAGTCAGACGCAGTTCATCGTCATCACGCACAATCCCCGGACGATGCAGGCCGCCGACGCCGTCTACGGCGTGACGATGCAGGAGCCCGGCGTCTCGACCATCGTCGGTGTGCGTCTCGGACAGCTCGCCAAGTCCGCCTGACGTCGTCATGCCCCGGAGTCGCCGGGCTCGCGGACGCTGGTCCCGGGCCGCCGCCCTCGTCGCCCTCGCCATCCCGGGGGCGCTGACCGCCCAGCGACCCGTGATCTCGGCGCCGCTGGCGCGGGCCCTGACGAGCGGCCGCGACACCACGTTCACGGTGTGGATCTTCGTGCGCCGCGACGTATCGCTCGCGGATGCGGCCCAGCGCCTCCGCGCGGCGGGTGTGAGTCCCCGCACCGCGAGTCGCTGGTTGCACGCCGTCAGCGCCGGCATGCCGGTGCAGACACTCGTAGCGCTGGGGCGCGAACGGTGGATCGGCCGCATCCAGCCCCTGGGTCGCTGGCGGCGCGTCGCGCCACCGAACCGGATTGACGAGTGGACAGTTCTGGTGGGCGACTCCTGCGCCGCCGGCGGCGACCCGACCTACGGACCCTCCGAGATGCCGTATCGCCAGCTGCACCTGCGCCCCCTCGAAGACGCGGGGGTGAACGGCAATGGCGTGCGCATCGCCATCCTCGACGCCGGCTTCAATACCCAGGACCCCGTCTTCGCCGGGGTGACGGTGACGGCACAGCATGATTTCGTGTTCGGCGATTCGGTGGTGCGCGACCAGCCCAACGACCAGCCCGGCGCGCAGTTTCACGGAACGGCCGTCTGGTCGCTGTTCGCGGGACTGGTCCCGGGGCGGCTCGTGGGGATCGCGCGCGGCGCGAGCTACCTCCTCGCCAAGACCGAGGACATCCGCTCGGAGACGCGGGTGGAAGAGGACAACTACGTCGCTGCGCTGGAGTGGGCCGATTCCATCGGCGTCGATATCGTGTCGTCGAGCCTCGGCTACCTGTCGTTCGACAACGGCTTCAGCTATACGCCGTCCCAGCTGAACGGAGACGTCGCCGTCACGTCCGTGGCCGCCGACTCAGCCGCAGCCCGCGGCATCCTCGTCGTGACCGCTGCCGGCAACGAGGGCCCCGGGTTCCGGACTCTCGTCACACCCGGCGACGCGCACTCCGTCATCACCGCCGGGGCCGAAGACTCGCTCGGCACGATCACCGGCTTCTCGTCGCGCGGGCCCACCGCCGACGGACGCTTCAAGCCCGATCTCACGGCGCCCGGCCTCGACGTCTGTACCGACGCCGGCGGCTCGCTCGGCCGGCTCGCGGGAACATCGTTCTCGACGCCGCTGCTCGCGGCTGCGGCAGCGCTCCTGAAGCAGCTGCATCCCGCATTCGGACCACTGGCGCTACGCGACGCGCTGCGGGCGCACGCGTCGAACCACGCGACGCCGGATTCGATTCGCGGGTGGGGGCGTCCCGACGTCACCGCCACGGCGACGTTCGCCGGCGGGGTGACGCCGCTCGCCCCGCTGCCGCCCACGCTGGCGTCGATCACGCCGGATTTCGCATGGTCGGTCGGAGCGATCCCGGGATTCGCGCAGCCGGTCACGTACCGTCTTCGCATCGCGCGCGATTCGGGGTTCACGATGGCGGTGGTCGATACCCAGCTCAGCATCGCACAATACCCGCTGCGCCAGCCGCAGAAACCCGGCGCTCCGCTGTTCTGGCGGGTGGAAGCGATCAGTGCGACGGCGGAGTCGGCGTCGACGGGCATCGTGGGGCCGATCGGCGTTGCCGCCTGGGCCCAGCTCACCTCCCTGGCGGATACCGGCGGATCGACGACGTCCGATACGCAACCCACGTTCACCTGGTCGCCGACGCCGATCGCGAGCCCGCCCGGTCCGTTGCGCTATGACGTATTCGTGTTCCGCACCGGTACCGCGATCCCGTTGTTCGGCGCGGGCGGACTGACCGACACCGCGTTTCAAATTCCGCGGCCGCTCGAGCGCAACGCAACCTACCGCTGGGAGCTGATCGTGCATGCCGGAGCGGACACGTCACGCATCGCCGCGCCGCGGCCGTTCGTGATCCTCGAAGCCGGCGCCCCACCGGCGACGCTCCTGTATCAGAACTTCCCCAATCCCTTTCCCTCCGCCACGCAGGCGGCGACGTGTATCTGGTTCGACCTCGCCACCGCGAGCCAGGTGGAGCTCGACGTCCTGACGCTGCGCGGCGGCATCGTCCGTCACGTGTTGCCCAGCCCGAGCGTCCCGGCCATCCTGCCACCCGGTCGCTACGGCCGCGGCACCACCGGCGCGAGTCTCTGTGACGAGCGCTTCACCTGGGACGGCCGCGCCGACGACGGAGAGTGGCTTCCCGCCGGGGTCTATCTGTACAAGTTGAAGGTGGGAAGCCTTATTCAGTTCAAACGACTCGTCTACCTCGGAAGGACGCACTGATCCCGTGGAGCTGATTACCGTCGGCACCGGCACCGTGGCCCCCTCGGCTCACCGCACCTCCGCTGCGCACTTCGTGCACCGCAACGGCGTGCAGCTGCTGCTCGACTGTGGACCGGGGACGCTGCACCGCCTCGCGACGTTCGCGATCCCCTGGCCGTCGATCACCCACGTCGCGCTGACGCACTTTCATCCCGACCATTTTGCCGACCTGCCGATGCTGGTGTACGCGCTCAAGTACACGACGCGGCCGCCGCGCGAAGACCCGCTCGTGATTCTCGGGCCGCGCGGCGTGGTGCGCCTGCTCCGCTCGCTGGCGGAAGGCTACGGCTCCTGGCTCCTGGACCCCGGATTTCCGATCGTCATCTTGGACCTCCAGCCCGGCGAGCCGTTTCCGCTCGACGGCGAGCTCACGCTGGAAGCGTTCCCCGTGCCGCATTCCGAGGAGAGCGTGGCGCTCAGCCTGACGGCTCCCGAGGGGCGGCTGGTGTATACCGGGGACACGGGGCCGTCGGAGGAGCTGGCCCGGTGGGCCAAAGGCTGCAGCCTCCTGCTCGCCGAATGCTCGCTGCCCGAATCGATGGCGCTGGACATCCACTTGACGCCCGAACGGGCCGGTGAGCTGGCTCAGGCCGCGGGAGCGAAACGGCTCGTTCTGACGCACTTTTATCCCCCCGTCGAAACACCGGATCCGGCGCGCAGCGCGGCGACCCGCTTTACCGGTCCCGTGATCGCAGCGACCGACGGGGAACGGTTCACCATCTGATGAGGGGATGACGTCGTGCTGATCGTGATGCGCCACGGGGCGACCGAGGAAGAAGTCCAGCGGGTCATTACGGTGATTCGCGACATGGGGTACCAGGCGCGCCCCATGCCCGGCTCGCAACGCACCGCGGTGGGGCTCGTGGGCAACGATGGACGGGTCGATTCCTCGCGGCTCGAGGGACTCGCCGGCGTCCAGGAAGTGATCCACGTCTCGCAGCCTTACAAGCAGGTGAGCCGCGAGTGGAAGCCGGAGAACACCGTGGTGCGGTTCCCAGGCGGCGTCGCGATCGGCGGATCGGAAGTCGCGGTCATCGCCGGGCCGTGCTCCGTGGAATCCGAGGCCCAGGTCATTCTCGCGGCCCGCCACGTGCGCGAGGCGGGCGCGGTGATCCTGCGGGGCGGCGCGTTCAAGCCGCGCACGTCGCCCTATTCGTACCAGGGGATGGGGCGGCCGGGGCTGAAGCTGCTCGCCAAGGCACGGGAAGAGACGGGGCTCCTCATCTGCACTGAGGCGATCGACGTCGAGGGCGTGGGATGGGTGTCCGAAGTCGCCGACATCATTCAGATCGGCGCGCGCAACATGCAGAACTTTTCACTGCTGCGTGCGGCGGGACGCGCCGGCAAGCCGGTGCTCTTGAAGCGCGGCATCTCGGCGACGATCACGGAGCTCTTGCTCTCGGCGGAGTACCTGCTCGCCGAGGGTAACCACGACGTGATCCTCTGCGAGCGCGGCATCCGCGGGTTCGACACCGCGACACGCAACGTCTTCGACCTGGCCGCGATCCCCGTGGTGCAGAAGCTGTCGCATCTGCCCATCATCGCCGATCCGTCGCACGCCACCGGACTGCGCGACAAGGTCATTCCGATGGCACGCGCCGCGGTCGCCGCGGGCGCCGACGGCCTCATCGTGGAGGTGCATCCCAACCCCGAGGAAGCGAAGTCGGATGGCGCTCAGTCGCTCTTCCCCGAGCAATTCGCCCAGCTGATGCGCGAAGTCCGGGTGATTGCGGAGGTGATCGGGCGGCGGGTGGCGGAGCCGGCGCAGGTGGGAGCGTAGAACAAAACAGCATGTCGAATGTAGAATGTCCAATGTCGAATGATCAATTGAGATTCACATCGGCTGCCCTCATCTGCGCGGCAGGTGTCTTGGGCCTTCGACCGACCGTCCAAGATCCGTGGCCGATACTCGACCACGCCAGCGCGACGTATCAGACGGTACAGACGCTCGCCGCCGACTTCGTGCAGGTGATCGAGAATCCGATGGTGGGTCCTCCGGACACGACGCGTGGCCGGTTGTTCCAGCAGCGACCCAGCCGGTTCGCAATGCGCTTCAGCGTTCCGCCGAGCGACCGCATCGTGGCCGACGGCAAGTACCTCTGGCTCTACACGCCGAGCACCACTCCAGGCCAGGTCATTCGCAGCCGCATCCCGGACGCCGGGACCACGGGCCCGAATCTCATCGGGCAGTTCGTGGAGCGCCCGCGCGAGCGCTACACGGCGCGCTACGTGCGGGCGGACTCGACCGCCGCTGGATGGATCGACGTCGTGGCGCTCACGCCGCGCGACTCCACGCTGCCCTACTCCGGCGCCACGATCTGGATCGGGCGCGGCGATGGCCTCGTGCACCGGCTGGAGATCGAGGAAACGGGCGGCCAGATGCGCCGGGTGTGGCTGTCGCGGCTGCAGTTGAACGTCCAGGTCCCCGCCGCCGAATTCCGCTTCACCCCACCGCGCGGCGTCGCAGTCGTCAACCAGTAGCCAGCGTCCGCTCCAGGCGGGCGAGCAGGTCGGGGGCGAGACCGCGGCGGCGCGCCAGCTCCAGTACCGCCCGCCCCAGCTCGCGATAGAGGGCCCGCTCCCGATCGGGGAGCGCGCGCAGGTGGCGGGCGAGCGTGTCGACGTCGCCGCGCACGACCGGGCCCGTGAGCGCGCCCTCGGGTCCGGTGCGGGTCAGATTGTCGAACGTGCCGCGCACCAACGGCGCCAGAGCGGCCCAGGCGTCCTCCCGGCTCAAGCCGGCGCGCTCGAACAGCTGCTGCGCGATCGCCTCCACCACGACGAAATAGTTCGAGGCGAAGACGGCGCCGGCGTGATACAGCGTCTTGTGCTCCGGGCGCAGCTGGAAGGGATGCAGCCCGATGTCGCGCGCCAGCCGCTCCGCCGTCTCGACCGCCCGCGGGTCTCCCTCTACGGCGGCCCACGCGCCGCGCACGTGGTCAGGCGTGCGTTCCGGCTCGACCAGCGTCTGCAACGGATGCAGTGAGCCCAGGGCGGCGCCACTGCCACGCAGGCTCTCGAGGACGCTGTGGTCGAGCGACCCGGAGAGATGCAGCACCACCTGCTCGGAACGGACGGCGCCGGTCGCGCTCAGCACACCGGCCAGCGCGGCAATGGCATCGTCCGGGACGGCGCAGACGATCACTGCGACGCGATCGACCCACGGCGGTGCCGCGCCGATGGTGAGAGTGAGGGGAACGGGAACGGGCTTGGCGCGCCGCCCGTGCAGCCAGACGTCATGTCCGGCCCGCATCCAGGCGAGCGCCAAGCCCGTTCCTGCCCGACCAGGGCCGATCACCCCCACCCGAAGGGTGGAGGTGGGGCCCGTCACGGGCTGCGCGTCTGCGCGGCTGACCCGGCCGCGAGCGAGAGCAGGTCCTGCGGCGAGCGGGCTCGCCGCGCCAGCGTGAGCGCTTCCTGCACCTGATGGTCGTCGCGCATGCGCCGCAACACTTCAGCCGACCGCCCGAAGACGTAGCGCGACACCTCGTAGCCGAGCTGATCGGGAATGAGGCTCCTGGCACCGACCAGCGCGCTGTCGGGGACCGCGGCATTGCGCTGGCGCAGGCGGCTCAACACTTCACTCACCATCGCCGGGGTCACCTGGAAGTCGGGCGCCTGCACACCGTGATCCGACTTCAGCTCGAGAGCGTATCCCGTGAGCACGTCGCGGAAGACGGCGACGTTGGCACCGAGCGACTTCATGAACTTGCGCTCGGCGGTCGTGAACGTGTCCTGCGAGGCAAAGATGTCGGGACGGATCCCGCCGCCGCCGCGCACCGTCCGCCCCGCGTCGGTGTGGAACAGGGGGAGGCTGTCGGGAACGGTATCCTTTCCCTCCGCCGCGCTCTCGACCTGCGCGACCTGATCCTCTTCACTCTTGCTGACGCGCTGAATGGTGCGGCCACTGGGCGTATACCAGCGCGCCGTCGTGAGCTTCAGCGCCGTCTCGGGCGAGAGCACGTAGAGGGATTGCACCAGACCCTTCCCGAAGGTCGGCGTGCCGACCACCAGGGCGCGGTCGTGGTCCTGCAGCGCGCCCGCGATGATCTCGGCGGCGCTGGCGGTGCCCCCGTTCACGAGCGTCACGATGGGAAGCTTGGGCCATTTCTGCTGGCGATCGTCGCGGTAGGTGTGCGTGGCATCGGGCGCGCGTCCCCGGGTCGCCACGACCTCCTGCCCCTGATCGAGGAACAGATCGCTCACGCCGATCCCCTGGTTCAACAACCCGCCCGGGTTGTTGCGCAGATCGAAGATCAGGGACTTCATCCCCTTGCCGATGAGACTGTCGACGGCGATGCGGACTTCGTCCGCCGACGTCTGGCTCACGGGGCTGAGCGACACGTAACCCACCTTGTCGTCCAGCATCATGGCGATCTGCACCGAGCGCACGTGGATCTTCGCCCGCGTGAGCTTGAAGGTGATCGGGTCGTTGACCCCGATGCGGCGAATCTTCAGCTCGGCGTTCGTCCCCGGCATGCCGCGCAGCTGCTTCACCGCCTCGTCCTGCTTCCACCCTTCGGAGGAGCGGCCGTCGACGGAGATGATTTCGTCGCCCGTCAGAACCCCGGCGCGCTCGGCGGGCGTATCCGGCAGCGGCGCGATGACCGTGATCCAGCCGTTGCGCACGTCGATCTGCAGGCCCAGACCGCCGTAGTCGCCGCTCGTCTGCTCGTTCAGCGCGTGGAAATCGTCCGGCTTGAGATACGTGGAATAGGGGTCGTGCAGCTGATCGAGGAAGCCATCGATCGCCATCTGGTAGAGCTTGCGCTCATCGATCGAGTCCACGTAGAAGTCCGCGACCCGCGACAGCACGTCGTCGAACAGCCGCGCCTGCTGGTACACGGTCCCCTGTGGTCCGGAGTCGCGCTGCAGCAACCACGCCCCCGTCACGAGCGCCATGCCGGACATCGCCAGAACGACCAGCCATTTGCGATTCATGAGCTACCTCGGGTTGAAAGCGCCGTCACCGCCGCCAGCTCGCGCCAGGCGGCTTCCAGCACCGTGGGTTTCGACGGCGTTGCATCGATATGCACCACGCCCGGGCCGCTCGCCGCGGCATACGCCGCGCGCACCCGCTCGTGGAAGGCATCATCTTCGCGCTCGAAGCGGTCCTTCACTTTTCGTGCCCGCCGCTGCCGCTCCCGGCCGAGGTCCACCGGCAGATCGAGCACCAGCGTCAGATCCGGTACCAGCCCGCCGGTCGCGAGCCGCAGCGCCGCATCGACCTCGGCGGCCGGGAGCCCGCGCCCCGCCACCTGATACGCCCGCGTCGACAGCTCGAACCGGTCGGCGAGCACCACCTGGCCCGCCTCGAGCGCCGGCCGGATGATCCGATCCACCAGATCGGCCCGGGCGGCCAGTATCAAGAATAACTCCGCCGCGTCGGACATCTCATGCCGGGAGCGCAAAGCGACCTTGCGGGCCGCCTCGGCCACCGGGGTCCCCCCCGGCTCCCGCACCGCCAGTACCTGGAAGCCCTCCGCCAGGAGGCGCCCCCCGAGGGCCCGGGCGAGCGTCGATTTCCCCGCCCCTTCCGGCCCCTCCAGCACGATGAACGCCCCGCCTGCTGCCATCATCCGAGGGTGATGATGGGACTCGCGGCACCCTTCTGGATCCCCTCGTAGATGCGGGCGTTGACCTTGGCCATCAGCTTCTCGAAGTTCGATTGGGCGACGGCCATGTGCTGATACACCGGGTTTACCTGGATGCTTTGGACGGTCTTGTCGTGCCGCTCCACCTGCTCCTGGGTGGGCTCCTTCCCGGCACGCGCAGCGCGCTCGATTTCTCCGGCGATCTTTTCCATCTCGGCGAGGAGACGCTGGCAGTCGGCGTCATCGCGCAGCTGATCGCTGGCGCGCTTCAGCGCCTTGTATTCATCGGTTTGCCCGATCAGCCGGCCGAGATCCTGCGCCTTCTCATCGATCACGACGTCCTCCCGCGAGAGTTCATCATGGCGTAGCGTGGGCGTCCGAACAGATCGGGCACGATCCGCACCCTCTCCCAGCCGGCAGCGTGGGCCAGATCGCGCACTTCCACCGCGCGCCGCTCGTCGATCTCCAGGGCCAACAAACCACCCGGCTCGAGCCGCTCTACCGCCCCCGCGATCAGGGCGCGAGTCGCATCGAGACCATCCACGCCGCTCGTCAGGGCGAGGCGCGGCTCGAAGGCGCGCACGGCATGGTCGAGCGCGGTCCACTCGTCGTCGGTGAGATACGGCGGATTCGATACGATTGCCCGGTAGCGATCGTTGCCCAACGGCTCGAGCAGATTCCCCTCGCGCACCTCGACTGCCAGGCCGGAGCGATCGGCGTTCGCGCGAGCGAGCGCCGCGGCGGACGGCGACGGCTCGGTCGCGACGACCCGTTCGAAATGCCCTTCGAGTGCGAGCGACAAGGCGATACACCCCGACCCTGTTCCGATATCGGCGACCCACCCGCCCGGGTGTTCCTCGGTCCAGGCGAGCACGAGCTCGACCAATCCTTCGGTCTCCGGGCGCGGAATCAAGGCGCGATCGTCGAGGATGAGGTTGAGGCGCCGGAACGCCATCTGCCCCGCCGCGTAGGCGAAGGGCATCCCGGTCAGACGGCGCGCGACCAGGGCGTCGAAGCGGCGCAGCGTGTCGCCGGCGGCGCGAGCTTCGCGCGCCAGCCACGCCTGGCCTGCCGGCAATCCGGCCGCCAGCTCCCAGAACCAGCCGGCTTCGCGCTGCGGGTAGGCGACGCCTTCCGCCCCCAGCAGCTCCGCCGCGCGGTCGAGCACGGCGCCGACGGTCGCGATGGAATCAGGACGGGCGGTGAGCTCAGGCACTCATCCGCTCCTCATCGCCGGCCTGGCGCAGCGCGTCCATCAATTCGTCGAGACGGCCATCCAGCACCTCGGCGAGATTGTGCGCGCTGTATCCGATGCGATGATCGATCACCTGGTTGCGGGGAAAATTGTACGTCCGGATCTTCTCCGAACGATCGCCCGTACCCAACTTCGTGCGGCGGTCGCGGGCCCGCTCGGCCTGCTGCTCGGCGAGCATGCGATCGAGCAGCCGTGAGCGCAGGATCTCGAGCGCTTTGAGCTTGTTTTGCAGCTGCGACTTCTGGTCCTGGCACTGCACGACGAGACCGGTCGGCAGGTGGGTCACGCGAACGGCGCTGTCGGTCGTATTGACGCTCTGCCCCCCGGGCCCCGACGAGCGAAACACGTCCACCCGCAGATCCTTGTCCTCGATCTTGACGTCCACTTCCTCGGCTTCGGGTAGGATGGCGACGGTGGCCGCGGACGTATGAATCCGGCCCTGCGCTTCGGTCTCCGGAACGCGCTGGACGCGATGCACGCCGGACTCATAGCGCAGCGTACCGTATGCACGGGTGCCGCGCGCGGCAAACACCGCCTCCTTGAGGCCGCCGAGCACTCCCTCGCTCAGCTGCAGCAGCTCGACCTTCAGGCCCCGGCGCTCGGCGAAACGGGTGTACATGCGGAACAGGTCGGCGGCGAACAGCGCCGCCTCGTCGCCGCCGGTGCCGGCCCGGATTTCAACGATGGCGTCGCGGTCGTCGAGGGGGTCGGGCGGGACGAGCAGCTCGCCGAGCGCGCCCGAGAGCCGCGCCACATCGGGGCGCAGCCGCTCCACGTCGTGGCGCGCCATCTGGGACAGCTCGGGATCGGGGTCCGAGACGAGCTCTTTCGCCTGGGAGAGCTCGGCCTCCAGCCGGGTGAGGCGCTCGTGCGTCTGGCGGATGGCATCGAGCCGCGCGTGCTCGCGACCGAGCTGCGCCAGCTTGGCCTGATTCCGCGCGGTCTCGGGGTCGGCCAGCAGCCGGGCGACCTCCTCCGCCCGCGCGAGCGCCTGGCGGAGTCGGGCCTCCACGTCGTCAGCTCGCGACTTTTTCCGTGCGGTACTTCTTGTTGAACCGCTCGACCCGGCCGGCCGTATCGAGGAGCTTCTGCTTGCCCGTGTAGTACGGATGGCAGCGGGCGCAGATTTCGACGTGAATGGCCGGCGTCGTGGAGCGCGTCTCGAAGGTATTGCCGCACGCGCACTGCACGGTCGCCCGACGGTAGTTAGGATGAATTCCGGGCTTCACAAAGCACATCCTTCCTGAATGACGCGTTTCGATGCCAAGACTTGGAAATATAATTGGCACAGCGACTTGGCAGCAAGCACGTACGGATCCTGTCAGAGATACAGGCGCATTGTCCAGTCATGGTTACAAACAACGGCCGGTTCCCGGGGTGGATCGGCGCAAGTGCATCCACCGCAAGCGACTCTGTTCGACGAATGGTGGTGAGTCCCGGAGCGCAACCATTTCGACGCTGCTTGCATCTGCCTACTCAGCGCGGCATATCACGAAGCGCGTCATTTCCGTTCGATCCAGTCGCCCTACCGCCAGGAGTGAATCGTGGAACGTCGTGACTTCATCAATCTCGGTGGCGCGACGGTCGGCGCCCTGTGGGTCCCCGTCTGGGGCCGCCGGGTCGATGGGTTCTGGGGGTCGCTCACGCCGGTGCCCGCCCAGGACAAGAAAGCCCTCGCCGACGTCGCGCTCAACGCGGCCCGACAGAAGGGCGCTACGTACGCGGATATTCGCATCGGCCGCTACCTGAACCAGTTCATCTCGGCGCGAGACACCAAGGTCCAGAACGTCACGAACACCGAGTCCTTCGGATGCGGCGTGCGGGTGATTGCGAGCGGGACCTGGGGATTCGCGTCGACCAACGACGTCACGCCGGACGGCGTCGCCCGCGCTGCCACGCAAGCCGTCGCGATCGCCAAAGCCAACAGCAAGCTGCAGACCGAGCCGGTGCAGCTGGCGTCGGAGCCCGGCCATGGTGAAGTGACCTGGAAGACGCCGATCAAGAAGAACGCGTTCGAGGTGCCGATCTCCGAAAAAGCCGACGTGCTCCTCGCCGCCAGCAATGCCGCGCTGCAGAACGGCGCCAACTTCGTCAATTCCCTGCTCTTTCTCGTGAACGAGCAGAAGTACTTCGCCTCCACCGACGGCAGCTACATCGACCAGGACATCCATCGCATCTGGCCGACGTTCGTCGTGACGTCCGTGAACACCCAGACCGGAAAATTCGAGACGCGCAACGCCCTGAGCGCGCCACGCGGCATGGGCTACGAGTACATGGACATCGTCGCAGCCGAGAAGGTCGCGGGACCCGCGGGGCTCGGTACGATCACCTACCGCGACGCCTACGACATGGTCGAGGACGCGAAGCTCGCGGCGAGCCAGGCGAAGGCGAAGCACACCGCCAAGACCGTCGAGGCCGGCAAGTACGACCTGGTGCTCGATCCCTCGAACCTGTGGCTCACGACGCACGAATCGGTCGGCCACCCGCTCGAGCTGGACCGCGTGCTGGGCTATGAGGCGAATTACGCCGGGACGAGCTTCGCCACG
>CAZXKN010000184.1:0-10525 GCA_964641815.1 uncultured Gemmatimonadaceae bacterium
AGATCACGCAGCTGACTTCCGCGCCTATGGATTGAGTCCAACCGGCACTGTGCGGTGGCGCTGGCGTGATAAGGACGAAACGATTTGGGCCAGTTGTGACGCAGGCTGTTGCCAGGTGCAGAAACCGAGGTCCTGAGGCACGGGGGTGAGGAACGGTGGCGATGTAGCGCCACCGTTCCTCCCTAGGACAATCCTCGCAGCTCCTCTTCGAGCGCCAGCGCCGCCATCTCCAATTCCTCCTCCGTGTTGTAGTAATGCGGCGAGAACCGCAGCACCGACGTCACCCGCTTCTCGTCCATGTCGATCACCGCATCGTCACGGTCCGAGACGCTCGTGTTGATGCCCCGGGCGCGCAGGCGCAGCTTCAGATCGGCGGGCTCCTGTCCCACGGTGGCGACGGTGACGATGGCGCCCCGTTCCGCTCCGCGATCCATCGGCAGGACGCCCGGGATCGCCGCGAGGCGCTCGCGCAGGCGTGTGGCGAGCGCACGGGCCCGCAGCATCCCCGCCGGGCCCACATCGGTGGCGTAGCGCACGGCGGCGCCCAGGCCGAGGACGAGGGCGTGGGAGAATTCCCAGTTCTCGAAGCGACGGGCACCGTCGAACAGCCGGAACGCGTCGGCGCCGGTCCAGACGGCGCCCCGCATATCGACGAACAGCGGATGGTCGCCCCGGGTCAGCGCCGCGTCCGACACATAGAGAAACCCGATGCCGCGCGGGCCCCGCAGCCACTTCCGCGCCGTGCCGGCGAGATAATCGCACCCCAATGCCTGCACGTCGACCGCGACCTGTCCCACCGCCTGGCAGGCATCGATCAGGTACGGGACCCCCGCCGCGCGACACGCCGCACCGACCGCGGCCGCCGCCTGCACCAGGCCGGAATTCGTCGGGATCCAGCTCAACGTCACGAGGCGGCAGCGCCCGGCGGCAATGAGCGCGCGCACGCTCTCCGGATCGACGCCTCCCTCGGGCAGATCGACGGCGCGCCGCACCACGACGCCCAGCCGCCGGGAGAGCGAGAGGTACATCAGCTGATTGGAGACGTAGTCGGCCCGGGAGGTGACGATCACATCCCCGGGGTGAAAATCGAACGCCTGGAGCGCCTGGGAGACCGCCACTGTCGCATTCTCGACCACGGCGATGTTACGCGGGCGCGCGCCGATGAGCGCGGCGACGGCGTCATACGTTCCCTGGATGCGCTCCGCCGCTTCGTCGGCCGCTTCGTACGCGCCGATCTCCGCTTCCCGCGCGATGTGCGCGACGACGGCGTCGCGCACCACGGCGGGCGGCAACGCGGCGCCCGCATTGTTGAGGTGGACGCGCTGGGTGCAGCCGGGGGTGTCGGCGCGCCACTGTTCGAGTTTGGGATCGGGAGTCACTGGTGATGGAGGAGGGTGGATGTTGGTGGAGGTTGGTGGAGGTAGATGAATGTACCTCCACCAACCTCCACGCTCCTCCACCATCCCTCACAACCTACTTTTCGTCAGTGCGTCCGACGAACCGGCGTCCGCGCCCGTGGCTTCGGTTTCGGCTTTGCTGCCGGTGCCGGGGGGGGCGGCAGGGGGATGTTGCTGTTCCACGCCATGTCGGCAATGAGCCATTTCCCGCCGACCTGGTGCCAGTGGATGATGTATTTCCCGGTGTCGGCCACCGCCTTCATTCCCGGCGGTGAATGGGGACCGACTTTCACGTCGTACGTGTACCCGCCACGCGAGATCGCGAGCGGTCCGTTGACGAGCACTTCGTCGGCTGAGATGCTGACGGAGCTCGCTCCCAGGCCGAACGACTGGGTCTGGAATGCCTGAATTGCCGGACGTCCCACCACCGGCTTGGCATTGGGCGGCAGCTGCTCGCCCTGCTCGGTGAAGAGCATGGCGATGGAATCCGCCTGAGCGGCGGCGGTGTAGCGCTCCCAGCGGCGCGCGATCGAGTCGAGGGCCGGACGTGCCGCCGCCACCTCGCGCGACATCCGCGCTTGCGCCTGCTCGGGAGTCTCCGGTTTCATGCAGCCAGCGAGGACGAGCAACAGGGCGCCGCTTGCGCTCACCACAGCGCGCATCGAATACCTCCCCGGGAACGTGGACAATCGTGGTTTCACTCCACTGCACCTGGCGGGAAGTCTAACGGTCATCCGCCGCCGGCGCTCGCTCGGCGGCCTCGACGAGCGCCGCGAGCCGCGAGCGCTCGCGCACCAACCGCAGTTGATCCCTGAACCGCCCACCACGCAGCTCTCCGCGCGCCACGAGCCGCAGGTAACGCGGCAGCTTGGTGGACACATCGAACCACAGCCGCCGCCCCAACTGCCAGGGTTGTCCCCGCAAATAGGCGAGCACGCGGTTCTTGATCCACGGGAGTCGCCGCTCCCCCCCCACGACTCGCTCCAGTGCGTGCGGCAACCCAGTGCCGGCGTTCCAGATCTGCGCCAGCGCGAGGCGCTCCATCTCCGCCGCGTCGTGCGCCGCCGGCAGCCGGCGAAACATCTCCTGGGGCACGGGTGCGTCGAGCAGCAGCTTCGCCATCCGCAGCGCCAGCCGCATCCACTGGGTGACGCCGAGCCGCTCCCAGTCCTCGGCCAGCGCGGCCCATTGCCAGCGGGCGCGCCAGCGCTCGAGCAGCAGCGTGAGATCGACGACGCCTTGAAGGCCGGAGCGAAACAGATGACGGCGGGACAAGTGCAGCGCTACGTGCAGCAGCAGATCTTCGGGCGCGAGCACGCGCGCGAAGACGTCTCCCAGTGGGACGCTCTGGGCGCGGGTCCACGCGGCTGCCGTGAACACGACGGGAAAACCAGCCCAGGAGGGCAGCGCGCCATGCAGCTCGAAAAAGATCGGCGTTCCCGGGACCTCGAGGGCCCGGTCGTTGCCATCCGCGGCCGCCCCCGGCGTCCAGCGCCCTTCGTAGGTGCGGCGTGGAAACTGGAAGCCGGCCCGGCGCAGCGTCTCGGCCCCGGCCTCGAGCTGGTCGGGCGAGAGCCACAGGTCGACGTCCTGCATCGGACGCAGTGACGGCTCGGGATAGACGAGATGGGCCAGCGCCATTCCTTTGAGCACCACGACGGGGAAGCCCGCGTTGTCGAGGGCCGCGAGGGCTCCCCGCAGCGCGCGAAGACGCAGCAGGTGGGCCATCCCGTTGGCGCGGCGAATCGCGGTGAGCTGGTCGCGCACGCGGGCGGGAACCCGTTCCCACAGCTGAGCCTGCTCGAGACACGCGACGAAGTAGGGCGCGAGCCCGACTCCCGCGAGGCCGCGCAGCCGGTCCCAGTCGATGTCGTTTGTCTGGAGGTCGCTCGATTGCCGCCGCAGCAGCTGCAGGAGGAGATCCTGCTCCGGGTCGTGGATGTGCTCTGTCACGTCCGGCGATTCGGACGTCGCAGCCACCGCGTCGCCCCGGAGACGACAGCCGCGATGCGCCGCGTAAGGTCGGGATGCACTTCCATCAGCCACTGCTCGACGATGACGGTCCAGCGCCGCAGTCCGCGGGACGGCAGCGCCGCCACCGGTCGCCATCCCGAGCCGTCGAACCACGCGCTCACGAGCCCCAGGATGGAGGCCGCGGACACGGCAGGATCACACAGGATCTGCCCGTCGCCACGGGTCAGATAGAAATCGCGCGCGCGCGACAGCTTCCCCCTTCCGACAACCCGGTGCGCGATCAACGCCTCCCCCCACCAGTAGGCCACGACGTCGCCGGGCTGGTACTGCGGTGCGGGGCGACAGGCGATGCGCACCCGAACGTGGTCGGGGAGGGTCGTGCCCATGCTCGCGCCGCGGATCTCCGACTCGATCACGGCATTGCTGCGCTGCAGCAGCGCACCCAGCGTACGAATCGATGCGGCGGAGACGAACTGCGCCGGGGAGACGGGCTCCCCGGCGCTCATGAGGCGACCATGTGGGAGACCGGCGTCAGATAGGGACCGAAGGTCTGGCGCACGAACGCCTGACGGAATGCCCAGATCAGGCCATCGAGGTAGAAGTGCACCAAGGTGAGCGCGTTCCAGGCGATGATGTAGACCATCGGCGCGCCCAGACGCTCTGCGCCCTGATTGAAGGCGTAGAAGGCGAGCCCCATCGCGGCGATGGCGGAGAGTGTCAGTGCCGGGCGCGCGCTGATGCGGCCGAGCAGGCGCTGGTGGAACGAGCCGGCCCTGCCGGCATACTTGCGGCGGTGCAGCAGCCAGACGATCGCGAGGTACTGGATGAAATGTCCCATCAGCATGCCAAACGTGGCGAGATTGGCGTCGCGCACCCAGAGATACGGATGAAACAGGAGCAGGCTCGAGGCGAGGAAGGTTCCTTCGGCCGGCGACACCGGGTGCGGCCGCCGGGCCAGGCGCGCCGCCAGCACCACGAGCGCTGCGATGGCGATCGGAAGGGTGACTGCCCGCAGCGCCCACGGTGCCAGGGGGTGGATCGTGGCGAGGAGGGTGTACAGCGGAGGGAACCGGTCGATGTGCCAGAACGCGAGCGTCGCGTTGACGGACACGATGGCGAGATGTGCAGGCCGGCGCTCGCTCAGGGCGCCGCCGTTCAAGCGGCGGTACAGCGACAGGATGCCCGCGCTCTGCAGGGAGACGTGCCAGATGTTCCAGACGTACATCGTGCTCTGGACCGGCCGATCGAACCCGAGCACGCGCAGCGCGACGACCGCGGCGATGATGACCACCGGACCAACGAAGAAGGCGAGCCGGCGGGTGCGGTAGTATGCCAGCGTGTCGTCGCCGAAATAGAAGGTGAACGACGAGAGGTAGTGCGGGATCGCAATCAGATACGTCGCCGCTACGACGATCATCGTCCCGCCGGGAAGACTGAAATTCGCCCACAACACGAACAGGCCGGCCAGCGGCGACAGCGTGAAGAGGGTCAGGTCGTAGGCGGGGGACGCGATCCACCCTTTCGGCTGTACGGCGGCCGGTGCCGCCGACCCGGACAGGATCGCTTCGCTCACGCCTGCCGTTCGCGGATCGCCCGGCGGCGGGTCTCGGACTGCTCCACCGCGACGTGCACCTCGTCCGGCGCGAACCCCGCCTCCAGACGCTCCCGTTCCGCCACGCCGTATTTCGTCACGTCCGTGCCGCCGCCCGAGAACACCGCCTGGAAGGCGCGCGAGCCGTAGGTCAGCGCCGTCGCCATGCGCAGCACGTTGCGCCCGTCCTCCTGGATCTTGCGCCGGATGTATTCGTTGGCGAAGCGGACGTGCAGCACCTCGTCGGCCGATTGCGTTTCGTACACGTCCGCCAGCTCGTCGTCTCCCTGGGCGCGCGCCTCGGTTGCGCCGAAGACCGCCGCGTCGAGCCCGTCGGCCTCGAACGTCCGGTTCTGGACGGCGAGCCGTCCAATGAGCGAGTCGATCGCGCCGAGGATGCGGTACTGGAAATTCATGACCGGATACTGGCCGACGCGGCCGCCGCGCCGCTCGAGCAGCCGCCGATACACCTCGACGTGGCGCGCCTCGTCGGCGCACTGCCGCGCCAGCCACATCCGGATTCCCCATTCGGCATCGGGAAACTGCGCCAGCGAGCGGGCCGCGTTCTCCATCACATTGGTTTCTTCGTTCATCTGCCGGTGCAGAAACTCGAGCGGCTTCTCGGGGTCCCCGTCGGGGAGGTTGGTCATCTCGCTCCAGCGCTCGACCACCTGGAAGCGATCGTCGCGGGCCGGCGCATCGGCGAACTGGAAATCGCTCATGCCCGCGCTTCTTTCAGCGGCGTCGGCAGGATGGAGCGGAATCCCGCCTGGTTCAGTACTTCGAGCACTTCCGCCTCGGTGAACTCCGCTGCCAGGCGATCTTCGACGTTGACCGCCGGAGGCGCCGTGCGCTCCTCGGTGATCACGGTGCCGGCGGCATTCGTCATGCCGGGCTTGGGGCCCAGCTGGGCGTTGGCGCGCGCGAGAAACCGCACCGCGAGCGCCACGTTCAGCAGGATGCGCGGATCCTCTTCGGTCAGGCGCCGGATCCAGCGGTTGGCGAAGCGCACGTGCGTGATCTCGTCGGCGAGAATGCCGTCGAGCAGATCGGCAGTCGTCGCGTCGCCGGCGGCGCGCCAGGTGTTGCGCATTGCGCCCAGCAGGTCGATCAGCCCCGCCTCGAAGGTCCGGTTCTGGACGGCGAGACGCCCGGGAAGGTTGTCCAGCATATCGGTGATGCCCCACTCGTAGTTCGCCACCGGGAACTCGCCCTTGCGCCCACCGATCTCGCGCAGGCGGCGGTACAGCACGAGCGCGTGGCGCGACTCGTCCGACGCCTGGCGGGCCAGCTGCATGCGCAGGTCCCAGGGGGCGTCCGGGAAATCGGCCAGCGCCTTGGCGGCGATCTCGAGCGCGCCGGTCTCGTTGTTCATGTGACGATGCAGCTTCTCGCGGCGCGCTGCGTCCGACATCCCGGGCCAGTCCTGCATCTGGGCGTCGGTGTCGACCACCTGGAAACACGACTCCCGCGCCGGGTCGCGCCGTAGCGTGACGCCGTCGATCACCTTGGTGGCGCCGGCCTCGATCGTCACGGGGCCTCCGGTGCGGCGGCGTCAGCGGCGGGCCGGAACTCCACCATCTGCGCGATCGCCCCCAGGCCGTTGGTCGAGCGCGGCGGCGCCGCGAGCTCGGCGCGCTCTCCGAGCACCGCCGCCCGGTCGCTCGCGAGCCGCGGAAAGTCCGCTACGATGCGGCCGATGACGCGCACACTCGGCTCGTCGAGCAGGGGATCGGCTTTCTGCAAGTAGGTGTCGTAGCGAGCCGCCAGATCGGCGAGCAGCACGTCGTACATGTTCACGATCCGGTCCGCTGTCTTCGTGACGGCGGTGAGCCGATCGAGCTCGCGGGCGTAGGCCGCTGCCGGCCGGCGCGTGTAGTGCAACGCGGCCCGCAGCTCGAACGTCCGCCTGCCGAGCGCATCGGCATGCTGGGCGAGGTCCCAGATGTGGCGACCGAACAGCGTCTTGACCTCGAGCTCGGGCGTCGTCGGCACCCAGCGGGCGAGCGTCTCCATGAGATGCACGGAGACGAACCGGAACGTGCCGAGGGTGTCCGCCTTGTCGCGAATCGTGAGCGTCATCCTGCCTCCACCAGCTGTTCGATCGCGCGGGCCGTCGCATCCGGTTCCCCGACGTCGAGGAAGGCGCAGCGAGTACCCGCCAGAAGAGAGAGAAGCTGCATCGCGCGCCGCCCCGGTGCGTGGTCCCACAACGTGCACGCCAGTGGGGTGAGCAGACGCACGTCGTGCGACCGCGCAGCAACAAACGGCTCGGCCCGCGGCAGTGGAGCGAAGCCGCGCAGAAAGACGATCTGCGCAAGGGTCGCCGGCTGCGCGGCGGCAGCGGGGAACAGCGACCCGACGCCGACGCGGCGTCGGGTCGTGCCGTCCGGGAACCGGTCGGTTGCGAACCGCCGGGCCGCGAGAGCCCGGGTGACGGCGCGGGCGCCAGGTCCCGGCCGCACCGAGGCGGCCCGCCGTACCGGCACGACGTCGCGCCCCGGCATGTGGATCCCCGTCATCTCATCACCGAAGAAGCCATGGCCCCGCGCCGCCAGTGCCAGCGAGAGCGTCGTCTTGCCGCTTCCCTTGGGACCGACGATCAGCACTCCACGTCCGCCGATCGCAGCGGCGGCGGCGTGGAAGAACAGCACGTCGCGCTGCAGCCGCAGCACCCGATTGACGGCGAGGCTGCCGACGAAGCCCTGCCAGGGAGCGCCGCGCCGCACCAGCAGCAGCCGATCGGCGGCCGCGAGGATCGCGTCTCCGAACCGCGACCAACCCGGCTGCTCCGTCAGCACCGGAGCGTCGTCGCGGTCGGCGAACACGCGTTGTGCGAAGCGCACCTGATCGAGTGGCTCGGGATCGTCGAATGTCACGAGGGTGACAGCAGGCCGCTGCAGCGATCGTACGCCACAGCGTACGGCGAGCGTGCCGGGCTCCGGTGAGCCGCCGGCGCATTCGCCGAACAGGGCGCGGAACCGGTTCGCGAACGGCGCATGGTCGGACGCGACGCCGAGCCATCCCTCGCCAATGCGGTACCAGGCTGGCGGAGGGAATGATCGACCGGTCTCGATGCGCGCCACGATCGCCGGCGCGTCGTGCCACCACGGCCCCCGAGTGGAACGGCCGCTCCGATTGGAGCGGCCGTTCTGCAGCGGTGCTGCAACGGGTGCCGACGGGCGGACTACATCGTCCACCAGCTGACGCCGGCGCTCGTGAGCTGGAATGCTTTCAGGACTTCCGTCTCGTCCATCAGGCGGATGGTCGGTGGCTCGTACTTGGGCCGCTCGGTGCGCAGAGTCGACATCAGGGGCGCTCCTCGGTGCGAGGGTAGATGAACAAAGACTACGTGTCCGTGACGACGAACGCCAGATCCGTGAGCTGCCGCAGGGCGGCCTGCACGTCCTGCTGCACCGCCCCGGCATCGGCCCCGGCGAAATTCTGACACAGATCGGCCGACACCTGCTCCACCGTACAGGGCTGCTGCAGCCGCTCCCACAGGAACGCCGCGGTGCCGTTGAGCAGGCAAAACCGCTTCGTGACAGGATCGAACAGGATCGTTTCGTCCTGCATCGGAGCGGCTTCTACCCCGGTTCTGCGGCGGTACTGGATCGTCATGGGCTAGATATAAGGCGTTCGCTGCGCTTGGGGAAGAATTGCTGGCGCAGCATCCGGAACGGCGTGATGAGCTGCCCCGCTATCGATTCCGGCATGTGGAGCCCGTCCACACCGGTCCGCCGCGGACGTTGCTCGTCCAGCACGGCCGTCCCGAAGAGAAAGTCCCAGATGCTCAGCACCTTGCCGAAGTTGCGGTTGTAGTGCTGCGGCGATGCGGAGTGGTGGAAGTTGTGGAACAGCGGGCTCACGATCAGGCGGTACAGCTTGCCGTAGCGCCAGTCCAGATCGGCGTGCTGCACGAACTCCAGCCCGTTCTGCAGCACGTACAGCGGTACCCAGGTCGTGGTCGGGACACCGAGCACGAGCAGCGGGATGAACATGATGATGTTGGCGATGAAGATCTCGATCGGGTGGATGCGATACGACGTCAGGAACGTCATCCGCTCCTGCGAATGGTGCACGCTGTGGAAGGCCCACAGGAACCTGCTGTGATGCTGCAGCCGGTGAATCCAGTAGCCGAGAAAGTCGGTCGAGAGCCAGGCGAGTACCGCGGCAACCGGCAACGGCAGTCCCTGCAGCACGCCGACCTTGAAGAAGTCGAGACGGTGTCCGAGCGCATTGGCGATGATCGCGCCCGTGAGCACGCCGTACAGGCCCCCCCGATAAAAGAGGCTGTAGAGCACATCGTTGAAGAAGTTCTTCGTGAGGTAGCGCGATCGATCGCTGCCCTTACGCGATTCGCAGATGAAGACGAACACGAACAGTACGACCAGCACGGCGCCGGCCTTGAGCGTCGAGAGCGCCAGGGCGCCGAGGTGCAGCCGGGCCGCCAGGTCCGCGAGAGCGCGCATCAGGGGACGAGTCTCACTCGTGTGAACCTATCGAAGGTTCCCGCGACTCGCTACGCTTGTCGCCTATGTGCGGAATCAGCGTCGTGCTCGACCGCGGCGCCGCGCGGACGCCGCTCGTCTCCGCCCTGGCCCGTGTCCATGCCCGTCAGGCGCATCGCGGTCCCGACGGGGAAGGGTGGCTGCTCGTCGATGGCCGGTTGGCCGCGCGCCGCTCGAGCACGCCGCCGTCCCCATCCGAAACGGCGCCGCCACGCCTCGGGATCGCGTTCCGCCGTCTCTGCATCCAGGATCTGAGCGACGCGGCGGCGCAGCCGCTCGGCAGCGCAGACGGCCGGCACTGGATCGTCTTGAACGGCGAGATCTACAACCACGCCGCCCTGCGCGACGAGCTGTGCACGCGGGGGCACGCCTTTCTCACCTGCAGCGATACCGAAGTCGCCCTCGCCGCGTACCGCGAGTGGGGGACGGGGTGCTTCACCCGCTTCACGGGGATGTGGGCGATCCTCATCGTCGATCTGGCGCAGGGGCGCCTCGTCGGATCCCGCGACCGGTTGGGGATCAAACCGCTGTTCTTCACCGTTGAGCCGGGGCGGCTGAGCTTCGCGTCGGAGCCGCAGGCGTTGGCCTGTGCCCGCGCCGAGGGCCCGCGCGTCGAGCCAGTGCGTTACGCCGAGTTTCTGCGGGGCTCCCCGCCGGCCTCGTCGTCGTTGTCGTTCTTTCGGGACGTGCACCCGGTGCCGGCGGCGACCACATTCGAAATCGACCTGCGCAGCGACGCGGGTGGCGCGCCGGCGTTTCGCCGCTACTGGACGCTCGCCACCGCGCCTCGTGATGCCGGCACCGTGCCGTCATACGGGCAGGCGGTCGAAGAATTCCGGGGACTCGTGACGGAGGCGGTACGCAGTCACCTCGGGAGCGCCGTCCCGGTCGGCTGCCTCCTGTCGGGGGGACTCGACACCTCGTTCGTCGCGTCGACGGCGGGCATTCCGCTCCCGGCGTACTCGATCACGTTCGACGATCCGGAGATGAGCGAGTGGCCGTACATCCAGTCGGTCGCCGCCCATGCCGGCCTCACGAGCCACACTGTCACC
>CAZXKN010000185.1:0-8698 GCA_964641815.1 uncultured Gemmatimonadaceae bacterium
CGCCGAGACGTGGGACGGGTCGCTCAACGACATCAACGGGTTCCACGTCTCGAAGCAGGATGCGTTTCGCGCGCTCGACAGCGCGAAAAGCGGCCCCGTCGCCGAAGGCAACGTCGGAGGCGGGACAGGGATGATCTGCCATCAATTCAAAGGCGGGATCGGCACGGCGAGCCGCCGTTTTGCGATCGAAGACAAGACGTACACGCTCGGCGTCCTGGTCCAGTGCAACTACGGCGTGCGCCGCCTGCTGCGCATCGCCGGCGTGCCCGTGGGGACGGAGATCCCCGACCTGCTGCCGTGCCTCGATACGGCGGAGCCGCGCCCCAACGCCGACGAGCGCTACCCGCGGTGCACGGCGAAAGTCGGGGCGCGCGATCCGGGCCCGGGAGGCGTGGGAGAGTTGGGCTCGATCATCGTCGTCGTCGCCACCGATGTGCCCCTGCTGCCGCATCAGCTGCAGCGCGTGGCACGCCACGTCTCGCTCGGGATCGGCAAGATGGGTGGTCTGGGCTCCAACAGCTCGGGGGATATCTACGTGGCGTTCTCGACCGCCAACCCGGGCGCCGCCGATCCCAAGGGGCTGCATGCGGCGACGTTCATCCCCAACGAGGCGATCACCACCGTATTCGAAGCGACGGTGCAGGCGACCGAGGAATCGATCACCAACGCTCTCGTGGCCGCGGCAACGATGACCGGGGCGAACGACTTGCGCGTCTCGGCGTTGCCCCATGACAGACTGCGGGCGGCGCTGCAGAAGTACGGCCGGTTAGGGAAGTGATGCATCGCGCCCTTCAGGGCCCGTCGCGTCAGCGCCGAGCGGTGACTTCAGTCGCCGAACAACGGGGCGGGCTCACCATTATTCTGCTGCTTCTCGCGAGTTTCAATTCGCTCGCCGCGCAGCGGGATACGGTTCTGAGCCAGGTCCGGCTGCCGCACACGTACTACTGGCTCGAGATGTACGTCCCGCAGGTGACCAGTGGTCCGTCGGCGGCGACGTGGTCGCCTGACGGCACCGCCCTCATCTACTCGATGCAGGGAACGCTGTGGCGTCAGACGATCGGCGACAGCACCGCAGTGCAGCTCACCGACGGCCCAGGATACGATTTCCAGCCCGACTGGTCTCCCGACGGCCGCCGCGTGGTGTTCGCGCGCTGGGCGCACGAGGCGATCGAGCTCGAGTCCCTGGACCTCGCGAGCGGCACTGTCACGCCGCTCACCAGGAATGGGGGTGTCAACCTCGAGCCGCGCTGGTCTCCCGACGGGGCGCGGCTGGCGTTCGTCTCCACGATGGCGTTCGGGCGCTGGCACGTGTTCGTCGCGCCCGTCCTGGGCGATTCCCTGGGTCCCGCCGTCCGGCTCACGGTGGACACGAGCAGCGCTCTGCCGCGGCGCTATTACAGCCGCTGGGACGCCTATCTCTCGCCCGCCTGGTCCCCGGACGGCCGCGAGCTGATCCTCGTGTCGAACCGGGGCCACGTGCACGGCTCGGGGGGCATCTGGCGCATGCCCGCCGAATCGGGCGCGGTGATGCGGGAGATTCGCTACGAGGAGACCAACTGGAAGGCGCGCCCCGACTGGTCGCCCGACGGCCATCGCGTCGTCTACAGCTCCTACCTCGGCCGCCAGTGGAACCAGCTGTGGGTCATGACCGCGGACGGCGGCGACCCGGTTCAGCTCAGCTACGGGGAGTTCGACGCCACGAGCCCGCGCTGGTCGCGCGACGGCCGGCGCGTGGCGTACATCTCCAACGAGCGCGGCAACACCGCCCTCATGGTGCTCGACATTCCGGGCGGCGCGCGCGCTGCCGTGGTCGCGCGAGTGCGGCGCTATCGCCACCCCGTAGGACGACTGCACCTCGTGCTCCGTGACGGGAGGAGCGGGCGCGCCGTCGCCGCGCGCGTGCGGCTCACCGGAGCGGATGGGCGGGCCTCGGCGCCCGACGATGCCTGGCGCCAGGCCGATCTGGCGTTCGACCGCCGCGTGCGCGCGTCCACGTACGAGTACTTCGACGTCGACGGGGCGGCGGATGCGGTCGTCCCGACCGGAGCCCTCACGATCGACGTCACGCGCGGCCCGGAGTACCGTCCGTTTCATGCGGTCGTGACGGTTTCCACCGGATCACACGACACGGTCCGGGTGCGGCTCGAGCGGCTCGCGAACCTGCCGGCGCGCGGGTGGTGGAGCGGCGACCTGCACGTGCACATGAACTACGGTGGGACCTATCGCAATACGCCCGCCCACCTCGAGCAGCAAGCGCGGGCAGAGGATCTGCATCTCGTCGAGAACCTGATCGTCAACAAGGAGCAGCGCATCCCGGACGTCGGCTACTTCCGGCCCGACGCCGACCCGGCGTCGACGCGGGACTATCAGCTGTTCCACGGACAGGAATTCCATACCGGGTTCTGGGATCACGCCGGCGTGCTCGGCCTGCGCGACCACCTGCTGCTCCCCGACTATGCCGGCTATCCCAATACCGCCCTGGCCAGCGCCTATCCGCCCAATGCCGTCGTCGCCGACCTGACCCATGCGCAGGGCGGCCTGTTCGGCTGGGTACACCCCTACGACAGCGCGCCCGACCCCTTCGATACCACCACCGGGCTCTCCTCCGAGCTCCCCGTCGACGCCGCCCTCGGCAAGGTGGATTACATCGAGGTGATGGGCTTCTCGAACCACCTGTTCACGTCGGCGGTATGGTATCGGCTGTTGAATTGCGGCTTCCGCATCCCGGCGGGGGCGGGGACCGATGCCTTTCCCAATTTCGCGATGCTGCACGGCCCGGTCGGACTGGAGCGGGTGTACGTCCACGCCGGACCGGTGCTGACGCATCAGCGCTTCCTCGCGGGCCTCAAGGCGGGCCGGACGTTCGTGACGAACGGCCCGTTGCTCGAATTCAGCGTGAACGGGGTCGAGCCCGGCGGCGAGGTGTCGGCTGCGCACCGTGCCCCGCTCACCGCTCACGTCTCCATGCGATCCATCGTGCCCATCGACCACCTGGAGGTGATCGGCAACGGCGTCGTCGTCGCGTCGCTCCCGCTGCGAGAGAGCAGGACATCAGTCGATACGACCTTGCGGCTCCCGGAAGTGCGCGGCGGCTGGCTGTTGCTGCGGGCGTATGGCGATGGTCCCGTGGAGCCGGTGCTCGACCTCTACCCCTTCGCGTCAACGTCGCCCGTGTACGTCAGGGTCGCCGGCACGCCGGCGCGCTCGCCGGACGACGCGCGATTTTTCGTGCAGTGGATCGACCAGGTCACTCGGGCGGCGCGCGCCCACAGCGCGTGGAACAGCACCGGCGAGCGGGACAGCGTGCTGACGCTGCTCGACCGGGCGCGCGCCGTGTACGCGGCGCAGCTGAGCGCGCCGTGACCAGCGGGTTCGGCATGCCCAATACGCGCGCCCCGCGCGAGCTCGTGACGTTCGACTTTCTCGTCGGCGCGTGGGAATGCGAATCGAGTGTCCGTGGGCCCGACGGGATCGTGCGGGTCCGTCCCGCGACATGGCTGGGGCGCTACATCCTCGACGGCTACGCCATCGCCGACGAATTCCGCCAGCTCGGGCCGGCGGGGGAGGTGGCAATGCTGGGACAGACGTTTCGCACCTACAACGCCGATTCGAAGACGTGGGTGATGAAGTGGCTCGATGCCCTCGACGCCACCTGGCTCGACCTGGGCCCCGAGGAGCTCGGCGGCGTGACGGTGCGGGACGGGATCATTTCGTACCGGCACCGCCGTCCGCGCGGCCGTTCGGGGCGGCTGTTCCCCCTGCAGAGCCTGTTCCGGGTGTCGTTCTTCGACGTCGCCGAGGCCGGGTTCCATTGGCGATCGGAGGTATCGACCGACAACGGCGAAACCTGGGCTGAGGTGCAAACGATCGCGGCGCGGCGGCCGGCCGCCCGCTAAGCGAGCGCTTCGCGCACCTTGGCGGCGAGGATCTCCGGTGTGAAGGGCTTCTGCATGAAGGCGAACTGCGCGTCGAGCACGCCACTGCGCACGATGGCGTCGTCGGTGTAGCCCGAAGTGTAGAGGATCCGGATGCCGGGGCGGACGTGCCGCAGCCGCTCCACCATTTCGCGGCCGCCGAGGGCCGGCATGACGATGTCGGTGATGACGAGATCGATGGGGCCGTGGTGGCGGGCGGCCACCTCGAGGGCGAGCTGCCCGTCGGCGGCATCCAGCACCGTATAGCCCAGTCGCTCGAGGACCTGGCGGATCACGCTGCGTACCGCCGTGGCATCCTCCACCAGCAGCACCGTCTCCGTGCCGCGCGGCAGCACGCCCGTACTCTCGGCTTCGATGCGGGTCGCCGGAGCGTCGATCGCGGGGAGGAAGACCGCGAAGGACGCCCCCTCTCCGGGAGCGCTCTCGACCCCGACGAAGCCGCCTGCCTGCTTGGCGACCGCATACACCGTCGCGAGGCCCAGTCCCGTGCCCTTGCCCTGCTCCTTGGTGGTGAAGAAGGGCTCGAAGATGTGCTCCTGGGTCGCGGCATCCATGCCGATTCCCGTGTCGGCCACCGTGAGCACGACGTAGCGCCCCGGGCGGGAGAGCGGCAGGTCCCTCAGCATCGGCTCGTCGACCGTCGCGTTGGTCGTGACGATCCGCACTTTGCCGCCCTGCGGCATCGCGTCGCGCGCGTTGACGACGAGATTCATCACGATCTGCTCGAGCTGGCCCGGATCGCATAACACCGTCGCGGGCTCGGCGCTGAGCTCGGACTCGAGTGCGATGTCTTCCCCAATCACCCGCTTCAGCATCTTCTCGGTGCCGGCGACGATCGCGTTGACGCTGATGGGCCGGGGCTGAATCACTTCCTGGCGGGAGAAGGCGAGCAGCTGCCGGGTCAGCGTGGCGGCGCCGCGCGCCGCCTTGAGGATTTCCTCGATGTCGCCGCGGCGGCTGTCGCCCGCGGGCAGATCCCCGAGCAGCAGGTCACTGTAGCTCGTGATGACGGTCAGCATGTTGTTGAAGTCGTGCGCCACGCCGCCCGCCAATCGTCCCACCGCTTCCATTTTCTGCGCCTGATTGAGCTGCTGCTCGAGCTGCTTGAGGCCGCTGATGTCGTGCACCAGGGCCACGATACAGGGGGTGCCCGAGAAGTCGACCTGCTCCAGCGCCACCAGCACGTGGCGGATCGCTCCGTCTTTCGCCTGCACCGTCAGCTCGAGCTCCTGCGCCGCTCCGCCACCCCGGGCGAGCCGCTCCATGACCCGTGTGCGATCGGCGGGATCGCGCCAGAACGAGATCTCGAACGAGGTGCGCCCGATGACCTCCTCGCGCGTGCGGCCGATCATGCGCAGGAACGCGGCATTGACGTCGAGGTACCGTCCTTCGACGAGCGTGCTGATCGTGATGCCCACGGGACTCGCCTGGAACACGCGCTCGAAGCGCTGCTCCGACTCCCGCAGCGCGTCTACGGCGCGCCGTCGCTCGCGACGGCTCGCCGCCTCGCGCAGCTCGCGCTGGATTGCCGGCACGAGGCGGCGCAGGTTCGACTTGTTGAGGTAGTCTTGCGCACCCATACGCATCGATTCGACGGCCGTATCCTCGCCGATCGTCCCGGACACGAAGATGAACGGCACATCGGGATCGCGCTGGCGCAGCACGTCGAGCGCCGCCCGGCCGCTGAACTGCGGCATACTGTGGTCGCTCAACACCAGATCCCAGCTCTGCCGGTCGAGGGCGGCGCGCATCGATGCCGCGTCGTACACGCGCTCGTAGGTCGTGTCGTAGCCGCCGCGGGTCAGCTCGCGCACGACCAGCACGGCGTCGTTCTCGTTGTCTTCGACCAGCAGCAGCCGCAGCGGTTCGCCCATCCCACCTCCGTCCCCATACGATGGGAAGAGCCAGGCGGCTCGGATAGGGTTTCCCTCACCCCGCGTTGTAGGATTTCCCCTACAGGGAACGCGGAGTACGGAAAACGACGACAGCCCGGCGCTTTGCCGGGCTGTCGTGCGCCGGGAGTGCCGGTCCGGCCGGTCCTGCCCTTAGAAGATGTTGAAGGCGTCGCTCGCTTTGAGCGGCAGGACCCCGGACTGTGCCGTGATCGTGTAGCCCACGCCCGTGTTGTTGATGTTCAGGTCGCTGAACGTCGCCACGCCGTGCGACGCCGCCACGACCTTCGTGCCCGAGAGCACGCTGCCCGCGCCACCGGCGTTCGTCCCCATGGCCATCGTGATGGTGGCGCCGTACGTGGTATCGACATTCCCGAACCCGTCCTCCGCCGTTACCTGGACGGGGGGCGTGATCGAGCCGTTGGCCGCGGTGTTGCTCGGCTGCACCGTGAACACGAGCTGCGTGGCGGCCGCCGGCGAGATGTTGAATGTCGCACTCGTCGTGCCCGTCACGCCGCTGGCCGTCGCCGTCAGCGTGTACCCGGCCCCAGCCTTGTCGATACTCAAGCCTGCGAAGGTCGCCACGCCGCTCGCCGGCGTCTGCACCGTCGTGCCAGAGAGGGTGGCACCCGCCGTTCCAGTACTGGGCGTGATGGAGAGCGTCACGTCGTTACCGAACGTCGTGACCACGTTGCCCAGCGCGTCGAACGCCGTGACCTTGATCTGCGGCGAGATGCTCTGTCCGGCGGTGCGGTTGCTCGGCGCCACCGTGAAGAGCAGGTGATCGGCGATGCCCGCCGTGATCGAGAACGCGGTGCTGATGTCGCCGGTCGCAAGCCCGGTGCCGGTCACCTGGAGCCGGTAACCCGATCCCGCCGCGTCGATGCTGAGATCGCTGAACGTCGCGACACCGCTCGACAACTGGCCGTTGCCCGACGTCGCCGACGTCGACCCGGAGAGCGTGCCGTTGTTCGGGTTCGCGAACAGCGCCACCGTGACCGTGCCGTTGTAGCTCGTCACCAGGTTGCCGAACGCATCCTCGACCTCGGCCTGGACCGCAGGGGCCATGGCGACGCCCGACGCGGTCGGCGAGGGCGGATCGACGGTGAACGAGACCTGCGATGCCGCCCCGGCATTGATCGCGAACGTGCTGCTGGTCGCGCCCGTCACCCCACCAGCCGTCACCGACAGCCGGTACCCGGTGCCCTTCTTGTTGATGCTCAGATCGGTGAAGCTCACGACGCCGCCCACGGCGGCTTTGGTCAGCGTCCCCGAGAGCGTGGCGCCCGACGTCCCGGTGCCGCCCGTGATCTGCACCGTCACGTTGCCCGTGAAGCCGGTGAGCAGCGCATTGGATGCGTCGCGCGCTTCGAGCGTCACGGTCGAGATCGCCTGACCCGCCGTCGTGGTCGTGGGCTGCGCCGTGAACACGAGGTGGTTCGCCGTGCTCGCGGTGATGTCGAAGCTGTTGCTCGTGACCGTGGCGAGGGACGACGTCGCGTCGAGCGTGTAGCCGATGCCCTGCATGTCGATGCTGAGGTCGTTGAAGACCGCCACGCCGCCGGACACCGCCTTCGTCAGCGTCCCGCTCAACGTTCCGGCGCTGGGCGTGCCGGGGTTGTTGTTGATCGCGAGGGTCACGTTCCCGACGAAATTCGTGACCAGGTTGTCGTTCGCGTCGAGCGCGTTGAGCTCCACCTGCGGAGCGATCGTCGCGAGGGCTCCCGTGGTCGACGGTTGAATGGCGTAGACGAGGTGCGTCGCCACGTCATGGGCGATCGCGAAGAAGCCGCTCGTCGCCGGCGTCAGAGCGTCCGGGTTGTCCGTCGCCGTGAGCTTGTAGTTCGACGCGGCTTTGTCGATGCTCAAGCCGGAGAACGTGGCCACGCCGGCCACGGCGGCCACCGTCTTCGTGCCGGTGAGCGTCGCCCCCGGTGAGCCGGTGCCGGTCGTGATGGCCAGTGTGACGTTGCCCGTGAAGCTCGATGCCAGCTGGCCCGAGGCGTCGCGCGCCTCGACCGTGACGCCGATCGTCGACGCCCCGGCGGTCGCGTTGGACGGCTGCACCGTGTAGAACAACCGCGTCCCCACGGACGCGATCACGTTGAACGCCGCGCTCGTCGCCACCGGCAGCCCGACGGCAGTGGCCGTCAGGGTGTAGCCGTTCCCCGTCGCGTCGATACTGAGGCCCGTGTACGTGGCAATGCCGGCTATGGCGGCCTTCGACTGCCCGCCGCTCAATGTCCCGCCGCCCGCATTCGTTCCGATCGCGATCGTGACGTTGTTCGCGAAGCTCGTGACCGTGTTATTGAACGCATCCTGCACCGTCACCTTGACGGCCGGGCTGATGTTCGCGAACGCCGTCACCTGTGTCGGTTGCTGGGTGAACGCGACGTGGGCCGCCGGACCCGGCGTGACGTTGAACGCCGACGACTGACCCGACGTCAGCGCACCACCCGCCGCCTGCAGCGTGTAGCCGGTCCCCACCTTGTCGAGGAACAGGCTCGAGAAGGTGGCGACTCCAGCGACTGCCGACACCGTTGCGCCGCTCGGTGTGGAGCCGCCCGGGTTCACCGCCGCCGTCAGTGTGACGCTGGCGGTGAAGCTCGGATCGACGTTGCCCTGGCCGTCCTTGGCGATGACGGTCACGTTCGGCGCGATCGTCGCGCCCGCCGCCGCGTTCGAGGGTTGCACGCCGAACACGAGCTGCGTCGCCGCACCGGCCGTGATGTCGAACGTCGCGCTGGCTCCTGCGGTGAGGCTCCCGCCCGTCGCCGTCAGCGTGTAGGCCGTGCCGGCGCTGTCGACCGTGAGTGCGGAGAACGTCGCGACGCCCGCCACGGCGGCGTGTGTCAACGTCCCGCCCAGGCT
>CAZXKN010000186.1:0-8568 GCA_964641815.1 uncultured Gemmatimonadaceae bacterium
TTCGTCCCCGAGCCCACTGAAAAGTGCGCCGTATGCGCTGCGTCGCCCAGCAGCACGATGTTCCGGTGGTGCCAATGGGCGGCCTTCACCGTCCCGAAGCTGCGCCAGATGGAGCGGTTCCGTTCCAGCCGGTGCCCCTCCAGCTCCTCGGCGAACAGCTCTTCGCAGAAGCGGATCGTTTCGTCCTCGGTCGCCTTGTCCATGCAGGCGGCGCGCCATGTTTCCTCGCGTGCCTCGACGATGAACGTGGAATGTCCGTGCTCGTACTGGTATGCATGGACGCGCCACAGTCCGTGGGCGTCGGACTTGAAGTAGAACGTGAAAGCCGGGAAGGGGCGCGTCGTACCGAGCCAGACGAAGCGGTTGGGGCGCCAATCGATCGAGGGCTCGAAGGCGTGGGTGAAGCGATCGCGCAGCGCGCTGTTCGCCCCGTCGGCCGCGAGCACCAGGTCGGCATCGAGATACGGTGTGGGATCCTGTACGTCGGTGCCGATCTCGATCTGGACCCCCAAGGCCGTGGCGCGGTCGGCGAGAATATCGAGCAGCGCGCGGCGCGACAACCCTGAGAAGCCGTGCCCCGTGGACCGCAGCACGTTGCCGTGGTAGTGGATGTCGATGTCGTCCCAGCGGGCCGAGCGGCGTGCCATGGCGACGAACGTCTCGGGATCGGCCTGCTCGAGGTTTTCCTGCGTGGCCTCGGAGAAGACGACGCCGAAGCCGAAGGTGTCGTCGCGGCGGTTGCGCTCGAGCACGAGGATGTCGTGCCGCGGATCGGCCTTCTTGAGGAGAATCGCGGCGTAGAGTCCTGCGGGTCCGCCGCCCACGGCGACGATCTTCACCGCGGCACTCCCGCCGCTTTCAGCAGCTGCCCGGCGATCACGAGCTGCTGGATCTCGGTGGTCCCCTCATAAATCCGCAGCGACCGGACCGAACGGTACAAGCGGTCGACGGGGTGCGTCGCGAGCACGCCGCGGCCGCCGAGGATCTGCACGGCGTCGTCCACGATGCGCTGCGCCGCCTCGGTCGCGAACGATTTCGCCATCGCCGCCTCGAGAGTGATGCGCTCCGTGCCGTGGTCTTTCTCCCACGCCGCCCGGTACACGAGCAGGCGCGCCGCGGCGAGGTCGGTCGCCATCCGGGCCAGCTTCTCCTGGATCAGCTGATTCGCAGAGAGGGGGGCACCGAACTGGCGGCGCGTCGCGGCGTGGCGCAGCGCCTCGGCCAGCGCCCGCTCGGCCATGCCGCACGCCGCCGCGCCGACCGTCGGTCGCAACCGGTCGAGGGTGCCGAGCCCCAGACGAAACCCGTCGCCCTCGGCGCCGAGCCGACAGTCGGCGGGAATGCGCGCGTTGTCGAACGCAATGTCGCCCAGCGGATGCGGCGCGGAGAGAGTGAGCGCCCGCACAAACCGGAACCCGGGGGTGTCGGCGGGGACGACGAAGGCGGACAACCCCTTGTTGCCGGCGCTCGGGTCGGTCGAGGCGAAGACGACGTAGAAATCGGCGATTCCGGCGTTCGAGATCAGCGTCTTCTTGCCGTTGAGGAGGTAGTCCGATCCGTCGCGCTGCGCCGTTGTCGCGATCGCGCCGATATCCGAGCCCGCCTCGGGCTCGGTCATCGCGAACGCAGCCATCGTCGTGCCCGCGAGCACGCCGGGGAGCCAGCGATGCTTCAGGTCTTCGGAGCCGGCGAGGACGATCGGCAGTGTGCCGAGCGCCTGCAGTGCGAATACGGCGTCGGCGAGCGGGGACGCGGCGGCGAGCGCTTCGCGCACGAGACAACAGGCGCGGAGGTGCTGCTCGGCGATCGGCGCGTACCATCCCGCGGCACCGAGGCGCGCCAGCAAGACGCGCGCACGCTCGCGCGCCGCCGCGTCGTCGACGGGCTCGGGATCGGAATCGAGCTCGCGATTCGCGAACGCCGTCACCTGACCGGCGAGGGTGAACAACGCCGGATCGAGAAAGGCGCGGATGACGGCCGTATCGGGCATCAGGTGAACCGCGGCGGGCGCTTCGCGACGAAGGCGTCGTACGATTCGCGGAAGTTGGGATGGCGCATCAGCTCGGCCTGGGCACGGGCTTCGAAGGCGAGCGCGGTCTCGAGATCCATCGACGCCTCTCGATTGAGGGCATCCTTCGTGACGGCGAGCGCCGCGGAGGGTCCCTGTGCCAGCTGCTCGGCGACGGACCGGGCGGCGGGGAGCAGCTCGTTCGCCGGCACAACCGTATGGTAGAGCCCAATCTCCTGCGCGCGTGCCGCGGAAATGAAAGCTCCCGTCATCAAGAGCTCGGTGGCGTGGCCCAGTCCGACGAGGCGGGGCAGCAGCCAGGCGGCTCCCATGTCGGCGCCCGACAGACCGACGCGCACGAAGAGAAACGCGATCTTCGCCGTCTCGGCGGCGATGCGAACATCGCACGCCGCCGCGATCACGGCGCCGGCGCCCGCGGTCGTCCCATTGAGCGCTGCGACGACGGGGCGCCGGCAACGCCGGATCGCGAGGATCAGATCGCACGTGAGCCGCGTGAACGCGAGCAGGCCGGCCGGGTCCCGCTCGAAGAGGCGTCCGATGATGTCCTCGACGTCTCCGCCCGAGCAGAAGCCGCGCCCCGCGCCGGTGAGCAGCACGGCTCGGACGCCGGGTTCGGTGTCGAGCGCGCGGAACGCGTCGCGCAGCTCCTCGTAGACCTGGAACGTCAGCGCGTTGAGCCGCTCGGGCCGGTTCAGCGTGATCGTCGCTACCCCGGTACCTGCGTCCGCCGCATACAGAAACGACGTGGGTGCCGGCGTCATGGGATGACCGCCGTTGCTTCGATCTCGACCAGCGCGCCGTCGTCGACCAGTGCCTTCACCTCGACGAGCGCCATCGCCGGATAGTGCGTGCCCATGTGCCGCCGGTGCACGTCTCCCAACGCCCGGCGCGCGGCGAGGTAGGCAGCGCGATCCGTGACGTACACGGTCATGCGCCCGATGTCCTCGGGCGCTCCACCCGCGGCGCGGACGACGGTGACGACGCGCTCGAGCGCCCGTTCCCATTGCTCCACGATTCCCGCGGCGCCCGCCGCCGTCTGACCCGCGACGAACAGCACGCGGCCGCCGGCGGGCCCCCGCATTCCATGATTCCAGCCGCTGGGCCGTCCCAGCGGTGACGGATTGATGATGTCGAAGCTCACGCGCGCAACGCTCCCGCGTCGAGAACGATCGCCTGGCCGTTGATAGCGGCGGCGCCATCGTCCACCAGGGCCAGCACGCACGCCGCTACTTCGTCGGCGGTGACGAGGCGCGGCTGGCCGGAATGCTCGAGCACGGCGTGTAACGCCGCTTCGCGGGTCGCACGCGTGCGCTCCATGATCTGGTCCAGCGTGCCGTCGGTCAACGGCGTGTCGACGTATCCAGGGCACACGGCGTTGGCGGTGACGCCGCTGCCCGCCAGCTCGACGGCGAGCGAGCGGGTGAAGCCCACGACGGCGTGCTTCGCCGCGCTGTAGGCGGCGATGTATTTGTCGCCCGTGAGGCCGGCGATCGAGGCGATGTTCAGGATGCGGCCGCGGCGGCGCTCGCGCATTCCGGGGAGCACGGCTTGCGTGCACAAAAGGGTCCCGGTGGCGTTGACGGCGAACAGGCGGTGCCATTCGTCGAGGGTGATCTTGGTGACGGGCGCCGACGATGCCGATCCGGCGTTGTTGACGAGAATGTCGATCGGGCCGAGTCGCTCCGTGGTGGCGCGCACCAGGGCGGTGACATCGCCGGGCTGCGTGACGTCGCATCGCTCGGTTGCCACACCGTCGAGCGGCACGGGGTGCCGGGCCGCAGCCATGACGCGCACCCCGGCCCTGGCGAGGGTGCGCGCGATCGCGGCGCCGATGCCCCGTCCGCCACCGGTGACGAGCGCGACGCGGCCGGCGAGCGTCACCCCACGCTCCGCGCCAGCTCGATCATCACCGCTTCCTCGAGGATCGCGCCGAGCGCGGCGAGGGTGGCCCGGCCCTCCTCGAGGGTGGCTTCCGAGGGATAGCCGAAATACGCGCGCGGGCCGCCGGCCTCGACGAAGCTCTTCTGGCCCGCAGCGATCGCGGCGGAGAGCGACTTCGCATTGGGCGGCAGCCGCTGGCGGATGTCCTCACGGACCAGGTCGGGGCGAATCGCCATCATGAGCGACGTCTCGTAGCGGCCGGCGTGACAGGCGCCGCTCTTGAACTCCGCCGTGAGACGCAACGCCCAGGGCTTCTGCGTCACGTCGGGAAAGACGAGCCGCATCCGTTTGCCGTGGCGCGCCGCGTCGACCGCGCGCTGCAGCGCGGCGATGTGCGAGGGATCGAGGTGCGCGTTGGCAAGGGCGAGCACCTCGAAGTCGTGACGGGCGAGACTCTCGATCACGCTCGCGATCTGTCCGGTGACGACCGCCGCATCGATCGACACGGTGCCGGGGAAGTCTGCGGCGAAGGGCGCGGTGGTGTACGCGAGCGCCGGTAACAGCAGGACGTCCATCCCGCGCGCGGCGAGCTTGTCGGCGCCGGTGCGCGCCATCGCCTCGGCGATCCACACGTCGGTGGCGACGGGAAGGTGGGGGCCATGCGCTTCCAGCGCCCCGACCGGCAGGAGCACGACGGTGCGGTCGCGGTCGGTGCCCCCGGCCTCCTGCCAGGTCAGCTGGGCGAGCTCGCGAACCGGCATCGTGCTGGTATCATCCTCTCATGCATTTCGCGCCCCCGGAACGATTCAACATCGCCGACTATTTCCTCGACGCACGCGTGCGCGAGGGACGGGGCCAGAGGCCGGCGCTGATCACGGATCAGGGTACGCTCACCTACATGGAGGTTCAGGCGCGGGCGAACCGATTTGGCCGGCTGCTGCTCGACGCCGGTGTCCAGCCGGAACAGCGGGTGCTCGTGGCGCTCCCCGATGGTCCCGATTTCGTGGCCGCCCTGTTCGGCACCCTCAAGATTGGCGCGGTGGTCGTGATGGTCAACCCGCAGCTCGACCAGGCCGCGATCCAGTACTTCTATGGGTACACGCGCGCGACCGTGGCGATTACGGCGCGAGACTCGGGCTCCGTCTTCCAGGCCGCCGCCCCGAGCGCGCCGCTGTTGCGCGAAGTCATCATCGCCGACGATCCCGCGACGGCGGCCCGGATTCGGGAATTGCCCGACGACCTCGAGCTGTTTCCGAGCCACAAGGACGACGCCGCCATCTGGCTGTTCTCCGGCGGCACCACGGGACGTCCCAAGGCGGTGGTGCAGACCCATGCCTCGTACGCCAACACCACCGAGTGCTACGCCAAGGGCACGCTGGGCTACCGGGAAAGCGACATCACGCTGTCCGTTCCCAAGCTCTACTTCGGATATGCGATGGGGGCGAATCTCTTCTTCCCGTTTTCGGTCGGCGCGACCGCGATCCTGTTCGCCGACCCGGCCACGCCCGAGACCCTGTTCACTCGCATCGCGCGGCATCGTCCCACGATTCTCGTCAACGTCCCGACGATGGTGAACCGGATGGTGAGCCACCCCCAGGCGGCGGGTCAGGACTTTTCGTCGCTGCGCTTCGCCACCTCGGCGGGGGAGGCGCTGCCGGTAGAGCTGTACCACCGCTGGCGCGACACGTTCGGCGTGGAGCTGCTCGACGGACTCGGCACCGCCGAAATGTGGCACATCTTCATCACCAACCGGCCGGGAGCGGTGCGACCGGGGACCCTGGGCCAGGTGGTCGACGGGTTCGAGGTCCGGGTGTGCGATGACGCGGGCCGCGACGTGGCCGACGGGGACGTGGGGATGTTGTGGGTGCGCGGCGGCTCGCGCGCGATCGGCTACTGGCAGCAGATGGAGAAGACGGCGCAGGTGTTCCGCGGCGACTGGTACGTCTCGGGCGACCTCATCTCCCGCGACGGCGACGGCTACATCTCCTACCACGGGCGGGCCGACGAGATGCTCAAGGTCTCGGGAAAGTGGCTCTCGCCGCAGGAAGTGGAGGGGTGCCTGCTGCAGCACCCCGCCGTGCGCGAGGCGGCGGTGGTCGGCGTGGTGGGGGACGGAGGCCTCACGAAGCCGCATGCCTACGTCGTCGCGACGGAACGGCGGCCCGATCTGGGGGCTGAGCTGCAGGCGTTCGCGGCACAGCGGCTCGAGGGGTACAAGGTGCCGCGGGCGGTCGTGTTCCTCGACGCGCTGCCGCGCACGCATCTCGGGAAGGTCGATCGCGGCAAACTGCGCGCCGGCTAGCCTGTGGCGTTGACCCCGGCAAGGGTCCGGTTAGCTTCCTGTCCCGGAATGGCTCGGGCCCAGACAACCAGCACGACTCTCCTAGACGCCCGCGCACTCGCGCGGGCGCTTCAGCGAATGGCGGTAGAAATCCTCGAGTTGGCCCAGTCTCCCCAAGATCTCGTGTTGGTGGGGATTCAGCGCCGCGGCGTCGAGCTGGCCGAACGGCTGGCGCGCCTCATCGAGCAGGAAGAAGGGGTGACGGTGGGGCGCGGCGCGATCGACATCACGCTGTACCGCGACGACCTGGAGCTGGTGGGACCGAAACCGCTGATCGGCGAGACGCGGTTGCCGACCGACCTGTCGGGGGCACACGTCGTCATCGTCGACGACGTGCTCTATACCGGCCGGACGGTACGCGCGGCGCTCGACGAGCTGGCCGACTTCGGCCGGCCGCGGCGCATCTCGCTCGTCGTGCTGGTCGATCGCGGCGGGCGCGAGCTGCCGATCCAGGCCGATGTCGTTGGCAAGGCGGTGAAGGTGGGCCCCGGAGCGCGGGTCGACGTGCTGATCGAAGAGCTCGACGGGACCGATGCGGTGAACCTCGTGGAAGCGAGGAGCGGCGCATGAGCCTGACGCTCGGGAAAGACCTCGTCGGACTCGAGCCACTCAGTGCCGATCAAATTCGACTCATCCTCGACACCGCCGAGCCGTTCAAGGAAGTGAGCGAGCGGCCGATCAAGAAGGTTCCCGCACTGCGCGGCAAGACGATCGTCAACCTGTTTTTCGAAGCCTCCACCCGCACCCGCATCTCGTTCGAATTCGCCGAAAAGCGACTCTCAGCGGACACCGTGAACGTCGCCGCCACCGGGTCGTCGGTCTCGAAGGGCGAGACGCTCGTCGATACGGCGAAGAACCTCGAGGCGATGCGCATCGACATGGTCGTCATCCGCCACGGTGCCTCGGGCGCCGCCCAGTTCCTGGGCGAGCGGATCCGCTCCAACGTCATCAACGCCGGCGACGGCAAGCACGAGCACCCCACGCAGGGCCTGCTCGACATGCTCACGATCCGCGACAAGGTCGGCCGCATCGAAGGGGTGAAGGTGTGCCTCGTGGGCGACATCCTGCACTCGCGCGTCGCCCGCTCGAACATCTGGGGCCTCACCAAGCTCGGCGCCGAAGTGGCGGTGTGCGGGCCGCGCACCCTGCTGCCGCGCGGCATCGAGGCGCTCGGCGTGCAGGTGTTCGCCCGCATCGAAGAGGCGATCGAGTGGGCCGATGTGCTCAACGTGTTGCGACTGCAGCTCGAGCGCATGGAAAAGGGATTCATCCCGAGCCTCAGGGAGTACTACCGCGTCTTCGGCGTGACCAGCGAGCGGCTGGCGCGCGCGCCGCGCGACCTCACCATCATGCATCCCGGCCCCATGAACCGCGGCGTGGAGATCGATTCCCGCGTCGCCGACGGAGCGCACAGCGTCATCCTCGATCAGGTGACGAACGGGGTGGCCGTGCGGATGGCGGTCCTGTACCTGCTCGCCGGCGGGCGCCCCGAGCTGGCGGTGGCCGCGAAGGGGGGCAGCGAGGGTGGGAGCGGGGGCGGGGGCGGGGGCGGGGGCTCCGAATGACGCGCCCGGTGCTGCTTCAGGGCGGGCGGGTGATCGACCCGGCGCGCGGCCTCGATGAGGTCGCCGATCTGCTGATCCAGGACGGCAAAATCGCCGCCACGGGAACGGGGCTCGGCACTCCCGATGGAGCCGACGTGCGCAACGTGTCGGGGCTCGTGGTTGCGCCGGGATTGGTCGACGTGCATGTGCACCTGCGCGAGCCGGGGAACGAAGACGAGGAGACGGTGGCGTCGGGAGCGCGCGCCGCGGTGGCTGGAGGGTTCACGGCGGTGTGCGCCATGCCGAACACCGATCCAGTGACCGACAACCAGGCGGCGGTCGGGTTCATCGTGCGGCAATCGGTGCGGGCTGGTCTCGCCCGGGTCTACCCGATCGGCGCGGTATCGGTCGGGCAGAAAGGGGAGCAGCTCGCGGAATTCGGCGAGATGGTGGGCGCAGGCGCGGTGGCCGTATCGGACGACGGCAAGCCCGTCGTCTCCGGCCACCTGATGCGCACGGCGCTCGAGTACGCGCGCACCTTCGGCATTCCCGTCGCCGATCACTGCGAAGAGCCGACGCTCGCCGCCGGTGGTGCGATGCACGAGGGTCTCGTATCGGCGCGCCTCGGTCTCAAGGGGATCCCCGCCGCCGCCGAGGAGATCATGGTGGCCCGGGACATTCTGCTCGCCGAGCTGACGGGCGGGCACGTCCATCTCTGCCACATGTCGACGCGTGGATCGGTGGAGCTGATCCGCCTGGCGAAACAGCGCGGC
>CAZXKN010000187.1:0-13444 GCA_964641815.1 uncultured Gemmatimonadaceae bacterium
GCGTTGGTGTTGTTCGGCGCGCCGCAGGCGATCTCAGCCGACATCCGGATCGAACGCTCGGGAGCCCAGGCCGACGACGCCTTCGACGTTACGCTGCACTATCCCGCGATGCGGGCGCTGTTACGGGCGTCGCTGCTGTCAGCCGCGCCGGGGCCGACGTTCGCGGTCCACGGCACGGGCGGCTCGTTCGTGAAGTTCGGAGCCGATCCACAGGAAGCGGCGCTGCGCGCGGGACACACCCCGGACGAGCCGAATTGGGATAGCGAAGATCCTGCGATGTTCGGCTCGCTGACGACGGCGGTCGGAACGACGCGTATTCCGACCACGCCGTCGAACTTCACGCACTACTACGAGAATGTGCGGGACGCCATTCTCGATCGGGCGCCGCTCGCGGTGACGCCGGCCCAGGCACTCGACGTGATGCGTGGCCTGGAGCTCGCCGTGACGAGTAGTCGGCAGCGCTGCGTCGTGCCGTGGGAGAGTCACGAGCTGCTGCGCGAGTAACGCGTTCCGGTCGTTCCCGCAGTGTGAGATTCCTCACGTCGTGGTCGGTCGGTTACCAGCACCCATTCCGCGTCTGACCCAACCCCTCGGCAACTGATCGTCGTTGCACGTGTTCCGTCGTCGCGTGATGCGGCGCACGGCTGCGCGCGATCGAAATCGCGACTATTACGCCCGCGCCCTTTCTTACACGACAGAGGTTTGTGATGCGTATGTCAATCGTCCTTCTGAGCCTGGTGTCCACGCCGTTTGTCGTGGCCGCCGCTCAGAACGGTTCGGCGGCGGTAAAGGATCCCGCGCAGTGCGCGGTCGCCGACGCGAACCGCTCTTCTCAATCCTGGTCGCGAGACCGGAAGCCCGACCCGCAGGGTCGGTCGCGCACCGGGTGCTCCCCGGTTGCACCGCCGTCTGGTGGTACGACGGGGGATCCACCTCCGCCCCCGCCGCCGGATACGACGCCGGTGCCGCCGCCTCCTCCGCCGCCCCCGCCCCCGCCGCCTCCAGGGTCGGTGTCGATCGACGGCACGGTCTATAACGGGAACACCTGGGGTGGCCTCGTCGGCTGGACCGTGACGGTTTCCGGCCCCGTGAACAGCAGCACCGTCACAGATGCCACTGGGCACTACGTCTTCTCGGGGATTCCCGCAGGGACCTACACCGTCTGCGAGGTTGTCCAGTCCGGGTGGACGCAGTCGTCGCCCACGATGCCCGCGGCTTGCGGGTCGGGGAAAGGCTACAACTTCTCACTCACGGCGGGTGGGAGCGGATCGTTCGTCGATTTCGGGAACGTACCGCAGTAAGTCTGTCGCAGGGCGCGCTGTTGGAAGCCTCACACCCGGACCTGGTGTGAGGCTTCTGCTTTTCCGGTCTCGCGGCGAAGTTTGGCGCATGGCTGGAGCCGGACGATGAGCGACGGGCGCGATCGGCCCACGCAGCTCGCGGTCGCCGTGAATGCCGGGGACCACGTGCTGGGACCCGCGCATGCGCCCCTGACGCTGGTCGAGTATGCCGACTACGAGTGCCCCGATTCGCGCCGCGCCTATCCGATCGTCAAAGCGCTGCTGCGCCGTTTCGGGCCGCAGCTGCGGTTCGTCTTTCGGCACTTCCCCCTCAGGCAGATCCACGAGCAGGCGGAGCATGCCGCCGAAGTCGCGGAAGCGGCCGGCGCGCAGGGGAAGTACTGGGAAATGCACGACCGGCTGTACGAGCGGCAGTTCGCACTCGACGATGTGTACCTGATCGAGTACGCCGGCGATCTCGGGCTCGATGCCGCGCGAGTGCAACGGGAGCTCGAGGGCCACGTTCATGCGTCGCACGTGCGTGACGATTTCAAGAGTGGCGTGCAGAGCGGGGTGAAGGGGACGCCGACGTTCTTCGTCAACGGCGTGCGGTTCCGCGGTCCCTGGGACGAAGCGCTGCTGGCCCGGGCGCTCGAGCAGGCCGCCGGCGTGGAGAGCTAGCGGGCGCGTGCATCAGTTCGAAGTCGTCCTGGCCCTGCTCGTGGCTATCGTGGCGCTCGGCCTCGCGGCCCAGCGCCTCGAGCTGCCCACGCCGGCGCTGTTCGTGCTTGGCGGGCTCGGCATCGCGCTGGTGCCGGGACTGCCGCCGGTGGCGTTCGAGCCGCACCTCATTTTCACCATCTTCGTACCGCCGCTGTTGTACCGCGCGTCGTTGCTCGCGTCGTGGCGCGACCTGCACGCCAACTATCGGCCGATCGTGCTGCTCAGTGTGGGGCTCGTCGTCTTCACGACGGTAGTCGTGGGCGTGGCCGTGCATGCCGTGCTCCCGGGGTTGCCGCTGGGCGCCGCCTTCGCGCTCGGCGCCCTGGTGTCGCCGCCCGATGCGGCCGCCGCGACCGCTTTCCTGCGTCAGCTCGTGGTGCCGCGCCGCATCGCGACGATTCTCGAGGGGGAAAGCCTCGTCAACGACGCGACGGCGATCATCGCGTACCGCATGGCGGTGGCAGCGGTCGTGACCGGAACGTTTTCGCTCGGCTCGGCGGGGCTGCAATTCCTGCGCGTGGGTGTCTTCGGCGTCGCTGTCGGGCTGGCCGTCGGCTGGCTGATCCGGCAGTTGCGCGAGCGGATTCACGCTCCGGAAATCGAGTCGACGATCTCGCTCTTGACCCCGTTCGCGGCGTTTCTCCCCGCCGAAGCCCTCGGCGTCTCGGGAGTGCTCGCCGTCGTCACGTGCGGGCTCTACCTGGCCCGCCTCGGACCGCGGCTGCTCGCGCCTGACACACGGCTCCAGACCGAAGGGATGTGGGGCGTCGTGGGATTCGTGCTCGAAGGTCTCACGTTCATTTTCGTGGGGCTCGAGCTGCGGGAGGTGTTGAAGGGGCTCGGGGTGTATTCCCGGGTGGAGCTCGGGCTCGCTATCGGCGCGGTCAGCGTGGCGACGGTCAGTGCCCGGCTCCTCTGGGTCTTCGCGTCGAGCTACGCCCCGCGCTGGTTGCGCTTCGGGGCCGGGCGTCAGGATCCGTTCGTCTCCTGGCGCTATGTGTTCTTCATCGGGTGGGCAGGGTTGCGCGGCGCCGATTCCCTGGTGCTCGCCCTGGCGCTGCCGCTCGTCACCATCACCGGGGCGCCGTTCCCGGGGCGCGACCTGATCATCTTTCTGACCTACGCGGTCATTCTGGTGACGCTCCTGGCGCAGGGGTTCTCGCTGCGGCCGATCGTGAACAAGCTGGGTATCTGCGACACCGGCGAGATCAGGAGACTCGAAGACGCGCATGCGCGGGAGCAGGCGTCGGTGGCGGCGCTCAAGCGCCTCGACGAGCTGGCGGCGGACCTCGATGGAGAGCTGGTCCGAGAGCTGCGAGCGCGCTATGACCATCGGCGGCGCCGCTTCGGGGCCCGCGTTCGCGCTGAGCGCGACGGCGCGGAGGAGCGCCTGGCCAAGCGTCGCGGGGAAGTGTTGCGGGAGCTGCTCGACGCGGAGCGCACGGCGGTGCTCAAGCTGCGCGATAAGGGAATGATCGGCGACCACGTGCTGCGTCAAGTGCAGCGGGACCTCGACCTCGAGGTGCTGCTGCTGGGGTTGCGATAGCTGGAGGAGGGCGCCGGCAATGGCAGGCAGCAAGAAGACGGTCTTTTCGAGGGCGGCCGCCGCGGTGGCGCGACAGGATCGCGTGATGGCCGGTCTCATGAGGCGAACCGAGCCGTTCCGCCTGCCACGGCCCGACAGCGGCCATTTTGCCGCGCTCGCCGAGAGCATTCTCTACCAGCAGCTGGCCGGAGCCGCGGCGGCGGCGATCCACCGGCGTTTCGTCGCGTTGTTCGACGGGGATCCGACGCCGGCCAAGATCCTGGACCTCCATCCCCGGACGTTGCGCGCCGCCGGCCTCTCAGGCAGCAAAGTCGCTTCCATCCGCGATCTCGCCGCGAAGGTCGCGGACGGAACCGTCCCGCTGCGCTACATCGGCCGGCGTTCCGACGAGGAGATCATCGACCGTCTCACGGTGGTGCGCGGCATCGGGCGGTGGACGGCCGAGATGTTCCTGATGTTTCAGCTGCGTCGGCTCGACGTCTGGCCGGTGGGCGACTACGGCGTGCGCATGGGCTATGCGCTTGCCTACGGTCTGCGCAAGCTCCCCACACCCCAGCGGCTCGAGCGTGAAGGGGAGCGGTTTCGGCCGTACCGGACCGTGGCGGCGTGGTATTGCTGGCGCGCCGTCCACGAGCATCGACAGCAGCGTCGATGACTGCGCCGCGGGTGGTCCACAACGCCGCCGCTCAGCGGTTGGAGCTCGTCGTTGACGGCCAAACCGCGCACCTGGACTACCAGATCGCGGGCGACCGCCTTCGGCTGATCCACATCGAGGTCCCTCCCGAGATCCAGGGGCACCACCACGCGGAGGAGCTCGCCCGAGCCGGTCTCGAGTACGCCCAACGTGAACGGCTTCGCGTCGTTCCGATTTGTCCTTATGTGCGCACGTTTCTGACGCATCATCCCGAGTACCTGCCGCTCGTCGACGAGCATTGGATCCCGAAACTCGAGTAGGAGCGCGGCAGGGGCTGGACAGCGTCATTATGCTGTCGATGTAACCCAGGAGAGGATCATGACAGCCCCTGCCACAACCGCGACGCCCGGCGCCATCGTCTCTCTCACGGCGCGCGTCGACCAGCTCTTCCCCACGTTGACCGCGACGCAGCTGGAGCGGTTCGCGGTGCATGGACGCACGCGAACCGTGACCGAAGGGGAGGAGCTGACCCGCGCGGGGGAGCCCACCACGCAACTCTTCGTCGTCCGATCGGGACGCCTCGACGTCGTGCGCAGGATGGCGGCAAACGAGGAGGTGGTGGCGAGCTTCGGTCCGGGCATGTTCACCGGCGAAGCAAGTCTCCTGTCGGGCCGGCGCGGAGTTGCCGACATCCGGGCGGCCACCGCGGGCGAAGTGATCGAGGTCGAGCGCGATCGCTTGCTCACGCTGATTCAGACGGACAGCGAGCTGAGCGAGATCCTGATGCGCGCGTTCATCCTGCGCCGTGTGGAGCTGATCGCCCGCGGCGTCGGAGACGTCGTCATTCTCGGCTCGCCGCATTGCCAGGGCACGTTGCGCGTCAAGGAGTTCCTGACCCGCAACGGGCATCCCTACCAGACGATCGATCTCGATCGCGACCCGAGCGCCCAGGAGCTGCTCGACCGCTTCCAGGTTCAGCACGCCGACATCCCCGTCGTGATCTGCCGCTGCGAGGTGGTGCTGCGCAATCCTACCAACCAGCAGATCGCCGACTGCCTCGGCTTCAACGAGGCGATCGACGCCACGCAGGTTCGCGATGTGGTCGTCGTCGGCGCGGGTCCGGCGGGGCTCGCGGCGGCGGTATACGCCGCCTCGGAAGGGCTCGAAGTGCTCGTGGTCGAAGCGACGGCCCCGGGAGGCCAGGCGGGCGCCAGCTCGCGGATCGAGAACTACCTCGGATTCCCCATGGGGATTTCGGGTCAGGAGCTGGCGGGACGGGCGTTCACACAGGCGCAGAAGTTCGGGGCAGAGATCCTGATCGCGCGCGACGCCAAGCGATTGGCCTGCGAGCGCAAGCCGTATGCGCTCGAGGTCGGCGAGCAGCGGCTGCCGGCGCGCGCCGTGGTCATCGCGACCGGCGCCGAGTATCGCAAGCTGCCGGTCGCGAACGTCGCCCGGTTCGAAGGCGCCGGCGTCTATTACGCCGCGACATTCATGGAATCCCAGCTGTGTGAGGGCGACGACGTCATCGTGGTCGGGGCGGGGAATTCAGCCGGTCAGGCCGCGGTGTTCCTGGCGCAAACCACGCGGCGCGTGCACCTGCTGGTCCGCTCCGGCAAGCTCGCCGATACAATGTCGCGCTACCTGATTCGCCGCATCGAGGATCATCCGGCGATCGAGCGCCATTTTCACACTGAGATCGTGGCGCTCGAGGGGAACGGACGTCTCGAGCGCGTCTCGTGGCGCGACAAGCAGTCGGGCGCGGTGGAGCAACGCCCGATCCGGCATGTGTTCACGATGACCGGCGCGGTCCCGAGCACGGCATGGCTCGGGGGGTGCGTCGCGCTGGACGAGAAGGGATTCATCAAGACGGGACGGGACCTGTCGCCGGAGGATCTCGCGGCCGCCCGCTGGCCCCTCGCGCGCCCGCCGCACCTGCTGGAGACGAGCCTGCCGGGCGTGTTCGCGGTCGGTGACGTGCGCTCGGGCAGCGTGAAACGGGCGGCGTCGGCCGTGGGCGAAGGGTCGATCGCGATTTCCGCGGTGCACCAGGTCCTCGCCGAGTAGCAGGACTGCACGAATGACGACCGCAAACGACGTTTGCGCGCACCTGCGCGCGGTGAAGAAGGTGCGGCATGCGAAGCGCCGTGAGTGCGCGGAGTGCATCAAGATCGGCTCGGAGTGGGTGCACCTGCGCACCTGTCAGGAGTGCGGCGCGACGTTGTGCTGCGACAGCTCGCCCAATCAGCACGCCAGCACGCATGCCCATGCGAGCGGCCATCCCGTCGTCACATCGGACGAACCGGGCGAGCGCTGGCTGTATTGCTATCCGGACGACGCGTTTGCCGAATACTGAGACATCAACGTCGCAGCACGAGCCGCTGCGCCTGCTCGTCTTCTCCGCGTCGCTGCGGGCCGAGTCGCTCAACACTCGACTGGCACACCTGGCGTCCCGGGTGATCGCGGAGCGCGGCGGTACCGTCGACCTCGCCACGATGCGTGAGTTCGATTGCCCGTCGTATGATCAGGACGTCCAGACCAGAACGGGGTTGCCTCCGGGCGCTGCGGAGTTCGTCCGCCGGCTCGAAGCCAGTAATGCCTTTGTCATTGCCTCACCCGAGTACAATGCGTCGATTCCAGGCCTGCTCAAGAACGCGATCGACTGGGCATCGCGTACACGCCCGCAGCCGTTCAACGAACGCCACGGGCTGCTGCTCTCGGCCTCCCCATCCATGGTGGGCGGGAATCGCGGACTGTGGAGTCTGCGGATTCCGCTCGAGCATCTGGGGGCCCGCGTCTTCCCCGACATGTTTTCTCTCGCCCAGGCGCACCAGGCGTTCGACACGGAGGGCGGCCTGGTCAACCATGAGCTCGCCGGCCGCTTCGTGAGCACCATCGACCGGTTCATGGACCTGGTGGAGGCGGCGACGCACTACCCCTGCGTGAAGAAAGCGTGGGTCGAGTTCCTGGGGGAGCATCCCAACGCCCTGACTGATCGCGTGGAGTAACGCGATGTTCCGCTACGCGGCGTTGCTCCGCGGCGTGATGCCGATGAACGCGAAGATGCCCGATCTCAGGCGGGCCTTCGAAGCCGCCGGCTTTACGGACGTGCGGACGGTGCTGTCGAGCGGCAACGTGGTGTTCAGCGCCCGCAGCGCCAGCGCGGCCGCCCTCGAGCGCAAGGCCGAGGCGGCCATGGAGCAGACGCTGGGGCGCGCCTTTTTCACGATCGTGCGGCCGGTCGACGCGCTGCAGCAGCTGCTCGCGTCCGACCCGTTTCGCCCCTTCCGCCTCAAGCCGGGCGCGAAACGGGTCGTCACGTTCCTGCGACGGCCGCCCGGCCGGAGGATCGTGCTGCCGGGGGAGCTCGAGGGGGCCCGCATATACGCGCTGCAGGGCGGTGAAGCCTTCACCGCCTATGTCCGGAACCCCAACGGCAACCCCGTGTTCATGACACTGATCGAGAAGACGTTCGGCAAGGAGCAGACCACGCGCACCTGGGATACGGTGGCCAAGATTGCGCGGTAGATTGATCCGCCTCGACCGGACCTAACGGAGGAGACACGTGGGGAAGGGTACCATCGCGATTCTGACCGGCGGCGGCGACGTCCCCGGGCTGAACCCGGCCATCAGGGCCATCACGATCCGCGCGTTGCGCGACGGCTACAAGGTCGTCGGGATCCGGCACGGCTGGGGCGGACTCGTCGACTACGTCCGCGACGCCAAAGCGGATAACAGCGAGCATGTGCAGCCGCTCGATGAGGCGATCGTGAATCGCGCCGGCCGCACCGGCGGCACGTTCCTCCACACTTCCCGCGTGCGGCCGAGCCACCTGCCGAAAGAGCGCGTCCCGGCGCATCTCACCGGGTACGACCAGCCGCTCAACGACACGACGAAGGACGTGTTGAAGAACCTCGAGCACATCGGCGTCGACGTGCTGATCCCGATCGGGGGCGACGACACGCTGAGCTACGGGAAACGGCTGCACGACGAGGGGATGCACGTCGTCGCGATTCCGAAGACCATGGACAACGACGTCTACGGCACCGACTACTGCATCGGCTTCAGTACCTGCGTGACCCGCACCATCGAGCTGACGCACCGGCTGCGCACCTCGGCGGGCTCCCACGAGCGCTTTCTGGTGATCGAGGTGTTCGGCCGGTACGCCGGGTTCACCGCGCTGCTGCCCACGATGGCGGGCGCCGCCGACCGCTGCGTCATCCCCGAGCATCCCGTGGACGTGGAGCGGCTGGCCGAGCTGCTCACGATGGACCGCAACAAGAATCCGAGCCGCTACGCCGTCGTGCTCGTCTCGGAAGGCGCCCGTCTGGCCTCTCAGGAAGGGATGAGCTTCGAAGGCGAAGAGACCGACATGTTCGGTCATCGCAAGCTCGGCGGCATCGGCGATCAGGTCGGGGCGGCGCTGAAGACGGCATCGGCGCGCCACAACAAGGGCCGCAAGATCGACATCGTGAACCAGCGCCTGGGGTACCTGGTGCGCTCCGGGGACCCGGACGCCCTCGATTCGATTGTTCCGATGGCATTCGGCAACCTGGCCCTGGACCTGATCATGCGGAAGGAATACGGGCGGCTCGTCAGCATCCACAAGGGTTTCTACGACAGCGTCCCGATCACGAGCGTGACGTCGGAAAAGAAGACGGTCGACGTGTCCAAGTATTACAACACCGAACGGTTGCGGCCGATCTACCAGTTCGACGGCGCGCCGCTGTTCATCATGACGAGCGACTGATGGCGCCGACTGCGCACAGGCTCCTTCATACTTCCTTCCTGATGTCCTCATGCCGCACGCGGAGCATTACGACATGGGCCGTGTGCGGCGCTTCGGGAGTCTCACCGACGAGCTGAAGCCCGCGTTCACCGACGCGGAGGTGACGGTCGAGGCCGGCCGTTGCCTCGAGTGCGGCGGCCCGTCGGCGCTTCCCCCCTGCACGCTGGCCTGTCCCGCGGGCGTGGACGTTCCGGGATTCGTCGGGGCGATGGCGCGTGAGGATTTCTCCGGCGCCGCCCGCACGATCTTCGCGGCCAATGTCCTGGGCGGCAGCTGCGCGCGCGTCTGCCCCGTCGAGGAGCTGTGCGAAGGAGCGTGTGTGCTGGCGCGCGCGGGCCGCTACCCGGTGCGCATCGGCCGCCTGCAGCGCTATGCGGCGGATCGAGCCCTGGCGCAGAACCCCGAGCACGAGGGACGCGTCCCGAACGGCCGGCGCGTCGCCGTCATCGGCGCCGGGCCCGCCGGCCTCGCGTGTGCGGCGGAGCTCGCCACGCTCGGCTACGCCGTCACGGTCTACGAGGCCCGGGAGGACAGCGGTGGCCTGATTCGCTACGCCATTGCCCCGTATCGCCAGATCGCCGAGCCGCTGCCCCAGGAGGCCGAACGCATCGCGGCGCTGGGCGTCCGATTCGTCATGGGCTTCGCTGTGGATCGACCCGATCGGTTGCTGCAGATCGAGAACGGCGCGGACGCCGTGTTTCTCGGCGTCGGGCTCGGACACGATCTGGATGGCGGCTACGGCGGCTCTGACTTGCCGGGTGTCTGGCCGTCGCTCGAGTTCATCGAGCAGCTGAAGACCGGAACGCCGCCCGCGGTGGGACGGCGCGTGGCGGTGATCGGGTGCGGCAACACGGGCATCGACGCCGCCCGTGAAGCGCTGCGACTCGGCGCATCGCACGTCAGCATCCTGTATCGTCGGTCGGAAGCGGAGATGCCTGCCTACGCGCACGAGTATCGCGAGGCGGTGGAGGAGGGCGTCGAATTCCGCTGGCTCACGAACCCGGTGCGCTTCGTCGGCCGAGGGCGTTTGCGCGGCGTCGAGTGCGAGCGCATGCGGCTCGGTGCTCCCGACGCCTCTGGACGGGCGCGCCCCGAGCCGATTCCGAACAGCACGTTCACGATTCCCGTCGATACGGCCATCGTGGCGATCGGTCAGGCCCCACGGGCCGAGTTCCTCGGCTGGATTCCCGGGCTGGAGCTCGTTCGGGGGAAGGTCCGGGTCGATCCGCTGACGGGCCGCACCACGAACCCGAAGTATTTCGCGGGTGGCGACGCGGTCAACGGCGGGGCAACGGCGGTGGCGGCCGTGGGCGCGGGGAAGCGGGCGGCGTGGGGGATTCACCGCGCGCTCACCGGCGTGCCGCCCGAGGTGGCGGCACGCGCGCCGACGGCGGCGCCGCCCGTTGAAGCCGGCGCGGTGTGGCGCTACGAGCTAGCCGACGCGGCCCTCATCGTCAACCGCTCCTGGTGCAAGGCGTGTGACCTGTGCGTGGAGGTGTGCCCCACCGGCATTCTCGCCCTCGACGCGTCGGATCGGATCACGGTGAGCGACATCTCCCGCTGCATCTTCTGCGGACTGTGCGCACTGCGCTGTCCCGATTACGTCTTCATCCTCGAGCGCGGCGGAGCCCCGGTCAGTGCCATGGCGGATTCGAGCCTGGCGGTTCTCGGAGAGCTGCATGATGCGTGAGCGATCGGTCCGCCTCATCCAGGGCAACGAAGCCTGCGCGCTGGGCGCGCTGCACGCCGGGTGCTCGTTCTACGCCGGGTACCCCATCACCCCCGCCTCCGAGATCATGGAGACGCTGGCGCGACGCCTGCCGGCGCTGGGCGGGACGTTCATTCAGATGGAAGACGAAATCGCGGCGATCGCGGCCGTGATCGGCGCCGCGTGGGCGGGGGCGAAGGCGATGACCGCGACCTCGGGGCCCGGGTTCTCGCTGATGCAGGAAAATCTGGGCTATGCCGCGATGACGGGGACGCCCTGCGTGATCGTGGACTCACAGCGCGCGGGCCCGAGCACCGGGTTGCCGACATTGACGTCGCAAGGCGACGTGATGCAGGCGCGGTGGGGCACCCACGGCGATCGCGCGGCGCTGGTGCTCACGGCGTCGTCGGTGCGCGACGTCTACGAGATGACGGTCCGGGCGTTCAATCTGAGCGAGCGCCACCGCCTTCCCGTGGTGCTGCTGCTGGACGCGACGTTGTCGCACATGCGGGAGAACATCGTCCTGCCTGACGTGCCGGTCGAAGATCGCAGGGCGCCGGCGTCGCTCGAGGGATTCGAGCCGTTCGCGGGCGCGGAGTTCCTGCCATTCGGCGCCGGGGCGCGCATCGTGGTGACCGGACTCGCGCACCAGGCATCGGGCCGGCCGGCGGCGTCGGACGGCGCCGGCGCCGAGCAGATGCTGCGACGGGCGATCACGGACGTCGAGACCGATCCCCAAGTATTCCTGCACCGCGCCGAAGAGACCGACGACGCCGAGCTCGTGATCCTCGCCTACGGGATTACGGCCCGCGCGGCGAAAGCGGCGGTGCGGCTGCTGCGCACGGACGGCGTGCGTACGGGGCTCGTCGAGCTGCAGACACTCTGGCCCTTCCCCGAGCGTCTCGTGGCTCGCCTGGCGGAGCAAACCGACGTGCTGCTCGTTCCCGAGCTCAATCTCGGACAGCTGGTGCTGCCGGTGCGGGCCGCGGCGGCGGGGCGCGCACGGGTCGTCCCACTGAACCGTGCGGACGGGGTGCTGTTCTCACCGGAAGAGATCGCGCAGGCGGCACGACGGGCCCTGGCGGAGCAGGGGGCGGTCCATGTCTAAGACCGGGCAGGACCTCCGCACGTATCTGCGCGTCGAGATGATGCCCAACGTGTGGTGCCCGGGGTGCGGGCACGGCAACATCAGCCGGGCCGTCGCCACCGCCATGGACTCGATGTCGCTCGATCCCGACCAGGTCGTGCTCGTCGGCGGCATCGGCTGCGCCGGCCGCACGCCCTTCTATATGAACACGCACGCCATGCATACCACGCATGGCCGGGCGCTCGCGTATGCCACTGGCGTGAAGCTCGCCAAACCTTCGCTGACGGTGATCGCGGTGCTCGGGGACGGCGACGCGCTGGCGATTGGCGGCAACCACTTCCTCCACGCCTGCCGGCGCAACATCGACATCACCACCGTCATTTACAACAACGGCATCTACGGCATGACCGGGGGCCAGGCGGCGCCGACGACCCCGGAGGGATTCCGCTCCGCCACCACGACGCTCGGCAACATCGAGCCGCCGTTCGACATCGTGAGCCTGGCGCTCGCCGCGGGGGCGACCTACGTGGCGCGCACCACGACGTTCGATCTGCGGGAGATGCCGGCACAGATCGAAGCGGCGATCCGGCATCGCGGCTTTTCGGTGGTCGAGATCCTCACCCAGTGCCCCACCTACTACGGCCGCCTGAATCGCCTCGGCGACGCCTCGCAGATGCTCGATTACGAGCGCGACATCACCGTGCCGCTGGTCGAGCTCTCCCGCGACGAGGTGGCGCGCGGCCTGCCGATCGGCGTGTTCCGGGACGAGGCCAGACCCGAGTATGTCGAGCGCTACCGGGCGATGGCGGAGCGCGCCGCCCGGGGAGACGACGCGTGATTGCCTCGAGCGGCGTGCTGCGCGTACGGCTCTCGGGGCGGGGGGGACAAGGGCTCATCCTCGCCGGGTTGGTCCTTGCCGAAGCGGGAAGCCGCGAGGGCCTCCACGTGGTGCAAACTCAGAGCTACGGCCCGGAGGCGCGGCTCGGCGCGAGCAAGTCGGACGTGATTCTCTCGCGCGACGAAATCGCGTTTCCCGGCGTCACCAAGCCCGACCTGCTGCTGTGCCTGTCGCGCGATGCTTTTTCGAAGTACGGGGCCACCGTGGCACAGGGAGGCTGGTGCGTGGTCGACCGGCAGGTGGCCGCGGAGGTGCCCGTCGGCGACGCGATCGTCCTGCCGCTTGTCGACACGGCGCAATCGCTGGGCGACGTCATCGTCACGAACATCGTGGCCCTGGGAGCATTGGTCGCCCTCTCGGGCGCTGTCAGCCAGTCGACCGTGCGCGAAACATTGCGCGGCAGAGTCAAACCACATCTGGTCGACGTGAACGAGCGCGCGCTCGCCGCTGGGTGGGAGCTGGGAGAAAAGGTCGCGAGCCCCGCTCTCCCGGCGGCGAGTCGCTAAGCGACTTCGCCGGACGACCGCGGATCGTCTCCCGCACCCTGGCGGCGGTGTCCCGCGGACCAGAAACAAAACGGCGAGCTTGCGCCCGCCGTTTCGTGTCCACTTCCGGTTCGTCTAGTGATGTGCCAAGTCGCGCACCTGCGCGGCCAGTGTCTTCACTTTCCCCGCGTCGGACGAGGTCGCCGCGTCCTTATCGAGCTGGGACGCGAGGGCCGTCAACGCGGTGCTCCGGGCCGAGCCTGTTTTTCCTTCGGCGGCGCTCAAGGCGCTGCG
>CAZXKN010000188.1:0-8315 GCA_964641815.1 uncultured Gemmatimonadaceae bacterium
CGATGCGGTCTCGAAACCCACGCACATCCCCTATGCCGACATTCCGGGGTTTCCGGCGCCGGGCGTCGCCGGTCACAAGGGCGAGCTCGTCGCCGGCACGCTCGACGGTGTGCCGGTGCTGATGCAGAGCGGGCGGTTTCACCTGTACGAAGGCCACCCGATCGAGACGACCGCGCTGCCGGTCCGTGTGTTCGCGCGGCTCGGGATCCGCACCCTCGTGGTGACGAACGCCGCCGGCGGCATCCGCTCCACGTTCCGCCCGGGCACGCTGATGCTGATTGCCGATCATGTGAACCTCATGTTCCGCAATCCGCTGATCGGGCCGGCGCTCGAAGGGGAGGAGCGGTTCCCCGACATGAGCGATCCCTACGACCGGGAGCTGCGCCAGGCGGCGCGGGATGTGGCGCGCGAGCGACGCATTGCGCTCGATGAAGGCGTCTACGTCGGCCTGCTCGGGCCGTCGTACGAGACGCCGGCGGAAATCCGGATGCTGCAGCGCTTCGGGATTGATGCGGTGGGGATGTCGACCGTCCCGGAGGTGATCGTGGCCCGGGCGCGCGGCATCAAGTGCCTCGGTTTCTCGACGATTACCAACCTGGCCGCAGGGATTTCCCCGACCGCCTTGTCCCATCAGGAAGTGCTGGAGGTGGGACGTCAGGTCGGCGACGCGCTGGGCGCGATCGTGCAGGGAGTCGTCGCCAGGCTGTAACAGTGTTGTCACGGGGAAGGTCGGAAGTGGCCGCCACGGCTATCTTTGTGGTCCAATGACCGACATCCCAGTCGTGTCCCCACCCAACCCGGCCACCCGTCTCGGCGCGATCGACATCGGCACGAACTCGATCCGCTTCGTCGTTGCCGAAGTCGAAGCCGGTGGATCCTATCGTGTGCTCGACGAAGAGCGGGAGATGACCCGTCTCGGGCACGACCTGTTCGGGCGCGGGCGTCTGGCGGTGGAGCCGATGGAGCGCTCGTATGCGGCGCTCGCGAAAATGAAAGCGATCGCCGACGGCTTCCAGGTCGACGAGCTGCGCGCCGTCGCGACGAGCGCCGTGCGCGAGGCGTCGAATGGCCGGGCGTTCATCCGCGAAGTGCGGCGGCGCTCGGGACTCGTCGTCGAGGTGATCTCGCCTGAAGAAGAGGCGCAGCTCGCGCTGTTGTCGGCGGTGCGCGCCTTCGATCTCGCCGGCCGCTCGGTGGCGGTGGTGGACATCGGCGGCGGCTCGGTCGAGGTCGTGCTCGCCGCGGGCTCCGTCGTCGATCAGATCTACACGCTGCCGCTCGGCGCCGTGCGCCTGACCGAGACGTACGGGGGAGCCGAAGTCCTGAAGCGGCGCCGCTGGAAGCGGCTGCGGCGCGCGATCGACCGCGCGCTGGACGAACGCATCGGCGAGCCGCCGTTCTATCCCGAAGTGATCATCGGGTCGGGCGGTACGTTCACGAACCTCGCGGGCCTGCTCAAGGTCGAGCGCGAGGGGTCGGAGAAGAATATCCAGGGCTATACGCTGCGGCGCGCCGAGGTGGTGCATCTGATGCACCGGCTGCGCGCGACGCCGCTCGACATGCGCCGCGCCATGCCGGGGCTCAACCCGCAGCGCGCCGACATCATCGTCGCCGGAGCGGCGGTCGTGGCGCGGCTGGCGCGCCGCCTCGGCGCGCAGCAAATCGTCGTGAATCCCGGCGGCCTGCGCAGCGGTCTGTTGCTGTCGATGATGGCCGAGCGGCAGGCCGCGACGGGCGGCGACCGGGTGCGCAGCGTCGACCGGCTCGAGTCGGTGCGCGCGTTCGCGCGCAAGTGCCACTCCGGGGAAAAGCACTGCGAGCACGTCGCATTGCTGGCGGGACAGATGTTCGACGGCTTGCGCGGCCCGCACGGGCTGCCGCTCGAAGGCCGCGACATTCTCGTTGCCGCGGGGCTGCTGCATGACATCGGCTATCTGATCAACCACGCCAAGCACCACAAACACGCCTACCACCTGATCCAGAACGCCGAGCTGCAGGGCTGGACGGCGCGCGAAGTGGAGCTGATTGCCAACGTGGCGCGCTATCACCGCAAGGCCGCGCCGAAAAAGTGGCATTCCAATTTCCGCCGCCTGGAGCGCGCCGACCAGCGCCAGGTGCGCCGTCTCGCCGCGATCCTGCGCGTGGCCGACGGGCTCGACCGCACGCACACGCAGCGCATCAGCGCGGTGGGCGTCGAAGCGGGGCATGGCGCGGTGCGGCTCGTGCTCGCCGCGGAGTCCGATCCGCAGGTCGAGCGCTGGGACGCCGAGCGCAAGGCGGGGCTGTTCGCCAAGGTGTTCGATGGCGTGCCGTCGTTCGTGTGGGCGCGGGGTGGCGTCGTCCAGCGCAAGCGGGCGGTTCCGCCGCGCAAGCGCCGGGCGCAGCGGCTGCGGCTCGCGGCGGGGTGAGCGGATGGCGCAGGCCTATACTCCGGCGTTCCCCCCCGACCACTATCTGAACCGCGAGCTGTCCTGGCTCGAGTTCAACGCGCGCGTACTCGAGGAAGCCGGCGACACGTCGAACCCGCTGCTCGAGCGGCTCAAGTTTCTCGCCATCTTCAGCTCCAACCTCGACGAATTCTACGAGGTGCGCGTCGCCGGGCTGCAGCAGCAGATCTACGCGGGAATCGAGCCGCAGGATTACCCCGCCGACGGCATGGACCCGGCCCACCAGCTCAGCGCCATCGACAAGCGGGTGCGCGAGCTGCTGGCCGAGCAGGACCGGCTGCTCAACGAAGACGTCATGCCCGCGCTCGCGGCGAACGGGGTCGAATGGGTGCGCTACGAGCAGCTCACGGAGAGCGAGCGTCACCATATCGAGTCGCTGTTCCGGACGGAGATCGCGCCGGTGCTGACGCCGCTGGCGATCGATCCCGGCCATCCGTTCCCGTTCGTGCACACCAAGAGCCTCAACGTCGCGCTGCTGGTCGAGAGCACCGGGTCGGGCCAGCAGCTGTTTGCCGTGGTGCAGGTGCCCGCGGTGCTCGACCGCGTGGTGCTGCTGCCGCGGACCGAAGAGCGCGTACGCTTCGTGCTGCTCGAGGAAGTCGTGGCGGCGCACCTGGGCGACCTGTTCGGCGGCTTCACCGTCATCGCGCACACGTTCTTTCGCGTCACGCGCAACGGCGATCTGACGATCGACGAAGACGAAGCCGAAGATCTGCTGCAGACGATCGAGGACACGCTGCGCCAGCGCATGCGCGGCGAGGCGGTGCGGCTCGAGATCCAGGCCGGTGGCGACGAGCGCTTCGCGCAGATGCTCACCGGCGCGCTCGGCACGGGCGAGCGCGACGTGTTCCGGGTGACCGGCCCCATCGATGTCAGCGCCCTGATGGCGCTGCAGAAACTCGAAGGGTTCCGGTCCTTGCGCGACGAGCCGCTGGTGCCGCGCGTGCCGCAGGCATTGGCGAGCGGCACCAACGTCTTCGAGCTGATCAAGAAGCAGGACATCCTGCTGCACCATCCCTATGAGTCGTTCGGCCCCGTCATCGACTTCATCGAGCGTGCCGCCGACGACCCGCTGGTCCTGGCGATCAAGCAGACGCTGTATCGCACCTCGGGCGGCAGCCCCATCATCTCGGCGCTCGCCCGCGCCGCCCAGAACGGCAAGCAGGTGACGGCCCTGGTCGAGCTGAAGGCGCGCTTCGACGAAGAGAACAACATCGTGTGGGCGCGCGAGCTGGAGCAGGCGGGGGTGCATGTCGTGTACGGCGTGGTGGGACTCAAGACGCACTGCAAGGCGGCGCTCGTCGTACGGCGCGAGCCCGACGGCATCCGGCGCTACGTCCACCTCTCCACCGGCAACTACAACCCCACCACCGCCCGCATCTACACCGACCTCGCCCTGTTCACGGCGAATCCGGATTTCGGCGAAGACGTGAGCGCGATGTTCAACCTGCTCACCGGCTACTCGCAGCGGCGCGACTGGCGCAAGTTGTGCGTCGCGCCGGTCGATCTGCGCGACCACGTGATCGCGTTGATCGACCGCGAGCGCAAACACGCCGAAGCGGGCGGGACGGGACGCATCCTCGTCAAGATGAACGCGCTGGCCGAGCCGGCGGTGATCGACGCCCTGTACCGCGCGGCACAGGCGGGCGTGAAGGTCGAGGCCCTGATCCGCGGGATCTGCTGCCTGCGGTCGGGACTCCCCGGCGCTTCGGAGACGATCCGCGTGACCAGCATCGTGGACCGCTTCCTCGAGCACAGCCGCATTTTCTACTTCGAGAACGGCGGCGACCCGGAGATCTTCCTCGCCTCCGCCGACTGGATGCCGCGCAATTTCTTCCGCCGCATCGAGGTGATGTTCCCCATCGAAGATCCGCGGCTGAAAGCACGCATCGTCGAGACGATTCTGCCGACTCTGCTCACCGACAACGTCAAGGCGCGCGTGCAGCGTCCCGACGGCAGCTACCAGCGCGTGGCTCGCGGCACCGATGAGCCGGCGGTGCGCGCCCAGGTGGCGCTGCAGGGGCAGGCGCGCGAGTCGGCCCGGGAGGTCGGCGAGACGCCGCACCGGCTGTTCGTTCCGATTGTGCGGCTGGCAGGGCGCAACGGCGGAAACGGCGGGCAGGGTGCCGCGGTGCGACGGCCGAAGCGTCCCGGATCACGGACGGCCGCCCGCAAGAAGCCGGCTCCCGACTAGACGGGACGCCGCCCGCCCCAGCGGCGCACCAGCGGTGCTGCCACGGGAACGGGCACTACGGCGGTCACCGGTCCGGCCGGCGGCATCAGGGCCGCAACGTCCGTTGCCCAGGTCCGCTTGCTTCCCAACCAGTCCTTGCGCAGCATCGCGAACAGGTCCGCCTCGCGGCCCCGGATACGCTTCGCGATCGCGACCAGCCCTGAGCGCCGGCCGCGCCGGCGCGGGCGAGGTCCGGCCGGAGACGGCTCCGCGAGCGTGGCATCGAGCAGCTGCTCGGCGCGCTCGGCGGCTGCCGTTGCGATCGCGGCACGCACGACCTTTTCCAGCTCCTGCAGATCGTGCAGCTCGCCCAACTGGTCCTGGATCGCCTTGAGGCGCGTGATCAGCTCGTCGCCGCCGGCGAGCGTGCTCCGCACCGGCTCCACCACGTAGCGGAGCCGCTTCGCGGCGATGCGCGCGCGATGGGCCGCCTCGTCCTCCAGGTGCTGGATTTCTCCGAGCAGCTGGTCGAGCTCACGCGCTTGCTCGACCGCCGCCGTGCGCAGCGCTCCCGCGAACGACTCGTCGTTGATCGACGGCTCCGTCTGGACGGTCTGGCGGTAGGCGACGAGTCCTTTGTGGAGCTTGCGCGCCGCCGCGGTGAACGACCGGCGGGTGTCGGCGAGGCACTGCTCCAGGTCTTTCGCGCGCCGCGCGTCGACCCGGTCGACCAGCCACTGCAGGCCGACCCGTTCGCCCGGCGTCATCCCGGTGGCGAGGGGGCGCAGCCACTCGAGGGCGACCTCCGCCTCGCGGACGCGGTTCGTCCCTTCCGCAATCTCGCCCAGGAGTTTGTGCGGTTTGCCGCGAACGCTGTCCTCGAACAGCGGCCGGTAGGCGCGCAGGGTCGTCCGCAGCCGCCGCAGCGCGACCCGGAAATCGTGCAGCGCCAGGGCGTCGTCGGCGTTGCCGGTGCGCTCGAAGGCGAGGGTGGCGTCCTCGAGGTACCCCAGCGCGATGATGCGCACGCTCTGCGCCGCCGGGCGACCCAGCAGGTCCGCGGGCACGTTCGTCACTCGAGTCCTCTGAGCTGTGCCGGCGTCAGCGACCAGACGAGCGTCGCCGCGGCGGCGTCGACGGCATCGGGAAAGGACAGCAGCAGCGCTGCTCCCTTTTTGATCTCGATGAACGATCGCTCGCTCTTCGCCAGCAGCCAGCTCGTCACGCGGCCGAGCCCGGGCTCGTGTCCCACGATGGCCACCGTATCGTGGCGCCGCTCGCCGATGAGCCAGCGCGTCACGTCGTCGGCCGACTGCGCCGGGGCGAGCACCGGGACGACGACGGGGTCGAGCCCGTCGTAGGTTGCGGCGAGGATCTCCGCCGTCTGCACGGCCCGCGTGAACGGGCTCGTCGCGAGCAGCTGGATCTCGGGAACGAGGGTGCGCAACGCCTCGGCCACGCGTTTCATTTTCTTTTTGCCCTCGGGCGTCAGCGGCCGTCCCGCGTCGTCGGGATGGTTGCGCGCGTATGCGGCGGCATCCTCGGCAATTGCATGCCGGACGACCAGCAGCTGTCTCATGGAAAGATGCCCATCTCTTCGTAGGTGCGTGAGACCTTGTCGATCGCGCTGATGAAGGCCGCGGTGCGGAGGCTGACCTTGTCGGCCCCGTGCCGCTGCTGAATCTCGCGGATCTGATGGTACGAGGAGACCGTCGCCTCCTCTAACCCCGAGTTGACGAGATCTTCCTCGTCCGGTCCCTCGGTAAAGAAGCCAATTTGCTGCTCGGTGAAATCCGTGCCGGTGGATTGCGAGACTGCCTGCAGGATGCGCCGCGGCGCTCCTTCCTCGTAGCGTTTTTGCATCCGCCCGAACCGCACGTGCGAGAGATTCTTGAGCCATTCGAAGTACGATACGATCACGCCGCCCGAGTTGAGCCACAGGTCGGGAAGGATCAACGCGCCGCGCTGCAACAGCACGTCCTCGGCCTCGATCGTGGTGGGCCCGTTGGCTGCTTCGGCGATGATCTTCGCCTTGACGCGCGCGGCGTTGTCGGCGGTGATCACCCGCTCCAGCGCCGCGGGAATGAGGATGTCGCAGTCGAGCTCCAGGGCGTCGGCGGACTGCTTGAGGTCGGTGGCGCCGGGGAAGCCGAGGATCGTTTTCTTCTCCTTGCGATGCGCCATCACCTGCTCGATGTCGAGTCCCGCCTCGCGCGCGATGGCGCCCTCGTACTCGGAGAGACCGACGAGGATCGCGCCGGCTTCCTGCAGGAACTTGGCGGCGTGGTATCCGACGTTGCCGAGTCCCTGGACGACCACGCGTTTCCCGCTGAGGCCCTTCTTCAGTCCCAGCCCCTTCATGAACTCGGGCGTGTCGCAGGCCTCGCGGATCCCGTAATAGACGCCGCGGCCCGTCGCCTCAATGCGGCCACGAATCCCGCCTTGCGCCAGCGGCTTTGCCGTGACGCAGGCGAGCGCGTCGAGCTCCCCGCCCGCGAGCGACACGTAGGTGTCGGCGATCCACGCCATCTCCTGGGGGCCGGTGCCGAAATCGGGAGCGGGCACGTCGACACCGGGGCCGATGAACTTCTTGCGCACCAGCTCGAACGTGAAGCGCCGCGTGATGCGCTCCAGCTCGCCGCTCGAGTAGAGGCGGCGGTCGATCTTCACCCCGCCCTTGGCGCCGCCGAACGGCACGTCGACGATGGCGCACTTGTACGTCATCAACGCGGCGAGCGCCACCACTTCGTCGTCCGACACATCCGGGCTGTACCGGATGCCGCCCTTGGTGGGGAGCTTGTGCTGGCTATGCTCGGCGCGCCAGGCGTGCATCACTTCGATCGTGCCGTTGTCGCGCCGCACGGGAAAGCTGACGTAGTAGACGCTGTTGCACGCCTTGATCTGGCTGAGCAGCGACGGGTCGTGTTTCGTGAACGCTGCCGCCCGATCGAATTGCCGGTTGACCTGGTCGATGAATCCTGCGGACACGGGTGCGCCTCCTTGGCTCACATGCCTTCGGTCGGGGGTCGGGGCGGCGCGGGCACGAAATGATTGAGCGGCCCGCGCCCGGCGCCGAGTCCGGGCGCGGCGGCCAGCGCGCGCTGCACGAAGTCTATGGCGTCTTCCACGGCGGACGCGAGCGGCCGCCCCTGGGCCAGTCCCGCCGCAATCGCCGCCGAGAGGGTGCAACCGGTGCCGTGGGTCGATGTCGTCTCGATACGCGGGTGCGTGAAGCGATGCACGCCGCGCGCGCTGACCAGCACGTCGACCAGCTGGTCGTCGGTGAGGTGGCCGCCCTTGAGCAACACGATCTGCGCGCCCTGATGCACGAGCGCACGCCCGGCGCGCTCCATCTCTTCGGGGGTGCGGATGTCCTGCTCGATCAAGATGCGCGCCTCGTCGAGGTTCGGGGTCACCAGGGTCGCGAGCGGGACGAGCTGCCGCACCAGCAGCTTCGCCGCGTCGGGCGTGAGCAACGGGTCGCCCGACGTCGCCACCATGACGGGATCGAGCACGACGTTGGGGAGCCGCCAGCGCGCGATGCCGTCGGCCACGGTCTCGACCACCTCGGCCGTCCCGAGCATGCCGATCTTGACCGCGTGCGGGGGCAGATCCTCTGCCACAGCGTCGAGCTGGGCGGTCACCAGGCCCGCGGAGACCGGCTCCCAGGCTGTGACCGCTTGCGTGTTCTGGGC
>CAZXKN010000189.1:0-22624 GCA_964641815.1 uncultured Gemmatimonadaceae bacterium
CTCCGGCGAGATCTTGGAGGACTCCTCGAACGAGATGGTATATGGCATCGTCGCCCGCACCCAGATCGCGCCTTCGTCCAGGTGCGGCATGAATTCCGCCCCGATGCCGGGCACGAGCAGCAGGCCGAGAACGAACAACGCTGTCGACCAGACCACGGTGGGCTTCGGCCGCGCGAGACACCAGTCGAGCCCCCGCTCGTACCAGCGTTTCAGCCACTCGAACCCCGGGTTGCGCCGCTCGCGCACGCCGCGCCGCAGCGTCCAGGCGCACAAGACGGGCAGCACGGTGAGCGTAACGAACAGCGAGCCCACGAGGGCGTAGATCATCGTATCGGCCATCGGCTCGAACAGCATGCCCGACGGTCCGCTCAGCACGTAGATCGGCAGGAAGCCGGCCACGATCACCGCGACCGCGTAGAAGATCGGCCGGTCCACTTCGGCGGCCGCCGCGATGATCACGTCGTGCAGGCGGTATTCGGTGCCGTACCGCAACGCCAGCTGCCGGTGGATGTTCTCCACCATCACGACGGCACCGTCCACCAGGATCCCGAAGTCGATCGCCCCGATCGACAGCAGATTCGCCGGGATGTGCCGCAAGTCGAGACAGATGAACGCAAACAGGAGTGAGAACGGGATCGTCACACCGACGATCAGGCCCGAGCGCACGTCGTAGAGAAAGAAGACGAGCACCACGATCACGAGCAGAATGCCGCGCGCCAGGTTGTCTTCGACCGTGCTCGTCGTGAGTGCCACGAGGTCGCTGCGGTCGTAGAACGTGTGGACCTTCACGTCCTTCGGGAGAATGGACCTGTTGAGCTCGCGCGTCTTCGCTTCGACGCCCTTCAGGACGTTCTGCGTCTGCTCTCCGCGGCGCATCAGGATGACGCCTTCGACGGCATCGTCCGTCGCGTTGAAGCCAAACTGGCCCAGCCGGGGCGCGCTGCCCACGACGACCTCGCCGACATCCTTCACGAGAATCGGCACGCCGTTCCGGTTGGCGAGCACCACATTGCCGATGTCCTCGAGGGTCTCAATCCGGCCCAGGCCGCGGATGTAGTAGAACTGTCCGCCCTCCGAATAGAAGCCGCCGCCCGCGTTGCTGTTGTTCTGCGCGAGTGCGGTCTCCACGTCGGCGACGGCGAGGCCCGCACCGGCGAGACGAAACGGGTCGATCAAGACCTGGTACTGGAACGTCTCCCCACCAAGGGCCGATTCGTCGGCGACGCCCGCCACCGCCTTGTACTGCCGCCCGATCACCCAGTCATTGATGATCTTGAGCTCCGTGGCCGAGCGGTCGGGGCTCTCTACGACGTAGCGATACACCAGCCCGGAGGGTGAGAAGAGCGGAGAGACGGAGGGCGACACGCCCTCGGGGAGATCCACATCGGGGAGTCGCTCGAACACCTGCTGGCGGGCGAAGTAGTCGTCCGTCCCGTCGCCGAACGTCATGACGACGTCGGACAGGCCGTACAGCGAGATCGAGCGGATGATGCGCATGCGCGGGAGGCCGTTCATTTCGACCTCCAGCGGGACGGTGATCAGGCGCTCGACTTCCTCCGCGGCGTGCCCCGGCCACTGGGTGATGACCTCGACCATCGGCGGCGACAGATCGGGATACGCGTCCACGGGCAGGCGTGAAAACGACCAGAACCCGACGCCGATCAGCAGTGCGCTGAGCAACGCCACCAGAAACGGTTGCCGCAGCGACGACGTGACGATCCGGTTGATCGCCGAGGCGGTTCTCGGCTCGGTCTGCGGCGCGGGCGGGCGGCCGGTCACTGGTTCTCGGCGAACTGCAGGAACAGCCCGCCCTCCGTGATCACGTGATCACCGGCCGCCAGGCCGGAGGTAATCTCGTAGCGATTGTCGACGCGCGACCCGACCGCGACGGTGCGTCGCTCGAACGAGCTGTCTGGTTTCGCCAGGAAGACGAAGGGCAGGTTCTGGTCGTCCCGCAACACCGCGGAGGTCGGCACCAGCACGCCGCGCCGCGGATGCAGCGAATGAATCGACACCCTTACGTACATATCACGCTTCAGTACGCCACCTCGGTTTTCGGTGATGATGCGGACCGTGGTGGCGCGGGTGTCCGGGGCGACCAGCGCGCCGACGTAGTCCACACGACCGTGGAAGGTCTGCGTACTGTCGGTGAGCTGCACGTCGGCCGGATCGCCCACCGCCACGTCGGGAAGATCGTGCTCGAACACGTTGCCCATCACCCACATGGTGGAGAGGCGTGCGACGGTGAAGGTCGGCGTCTGGCCCGCCTGCAACAGCTGCCCCGGGGTGATGAGCCGCTCGACGACCGACCCGGGCAAGGGCGATCGAATGACCCCCTGCGGGACCTGGATCGGCTGATTCTGCCGGATTGACTCGATCGTCGCCGAGTCGACGCCGATGGCGTGCAGCTGATCGAGCGACGCATCGCGGTCGGCCACGGCTGCGGCGGCGTCGGTCTGCGCCTGCTCGAGATCCTGCCGGGCCAGGGCGTCGTTGGCGAACAGCGCCGAATCCCGGGTGGCGACGCGCAGCGCGTTGCTCGCCGCCGCCTGCGCCTTGCGATACGCGCCCACCGCCGCCGAGAAGTCAGGCGAGGACACGTAGGCGAGCGGCTGCCCTGCCACGACCCGGGCCCCGGGCTCCACCAGCACGCGGGTCACCGGCCCCGAGATCGGGGCGAGCACCTGCGTACTGTGGTCGCCGTCGAAAGCGACGGTGCCGCTCACGTCCACGGTCGGGCGGAACGTGGCCACATCCACCGGGGCGACGTGAATGCGCACGCGCTGGTTCTCCGTCAACCCGAAGGCGGCGGTCGCGCCTTCGGGCTTGGCGTTGGTATGGCGGCACGCGACGCCACAGAGCGCGACGACGAGTACGAGGCAGCGTTCAATGGTCATGGCGGGCTCCGGGAGTCTCGAGGGGAGCGCCAACGGCGCGCTCCAGGTCGGCGCGCGCGTCGTTGGCGGCGCCCAGGGCGTCGGCGAACTGGCTTTCGGCGTCGAGCAGCGTGCGGCGGGCATCGAGCACGTCGAGCGCCGATGACCCGCCCAGCCCGTAACTCGTGAGCGCGATCTCATAGGCGCGGCGGGCTTCGGGCAGCAGGGCATCCCGCAGGTAGACCGCCTGCTGCAGCGCGGTGGCTGCAGCGGCGTGCGTCGTCCGCACGTCGAGATCCACCTGTGCCTGGAGGTCGGCGTACGTCGCATCCAGCTCGCGTTCGTGGTGGCGGGCCTGGGAGACTTCGCCGCGTTGATGGTTCCAGAAGAACACGGGCACGGAGAAGCCGATGCTCGTGGTGTACGTGCTCGCCGTCCCCTGGGCCATGTTCTTGGAGAGCCCGAGATCCAGGTCGGGGAGCAGGTACATCTGCGCCAGCGCCGTCGCGGCGCTCGCGCCAGCGCGCTGCCGCGCCAACCCGAGCAGCTCCGGCCGATGCGTGAGGGCGATCGCGACCAGGGAATCGGGATCGGGGAGTTCGCCCGGGACCGCGAGCGTGTCCGCCGCCTCGATGCCGAACCCGAGCGGCCGGCCGAGGAAGCGATTCAATGCGGCGCGCGCGTTCGCGAGGTCCCGCTGGTTGGCCAGCAGGGCGTTCTCGGCCTGGGCGAGGTCGACGCGCGCCTTCAGGACATCGAGCCGCGGCACCGACCCGGCGTTGAACCGGACCTCGGTCTTCTTCGCGAAGTCCTTCGCGGTCGAATCGCCCTCGAGCAGATCGGCGCGGTGCCGCAGGGCGACGATCAGCGCATCATACGCCTGCGCCGTCTGCGACGCCGTCTGCTGCTGCAGCTGGACGAGGTTGAACTCCGCGGCTGCCACGTCCGCGCCGCTCACGCGGTGGAGCAGCAGGAACTTCGCTGGGAAGGGCAGCGACAGTCCGATGCCGACGTCGCTGCCGGTGTTGGAGCGAAAGTTGGTCGGACCCGTCTGGCCAGTCAGGTCGCCGCTCAGCGTGGGGTCGGGGAAGGCGGTGTTCTGCACCCCCTGTGCCCGGGCCTGGGCGACCTGCTCGCGCGCGATCCTGAGCTGCGGATTGTGCGCCAGGGCACTGTCGACCGCCTCGCGGCGTGTCAGCACGAGCCCCCCGCGGACGACCGAGTCGCGCTGGCACGCGGCCCGGCCGGGGGCGGCCACCAGGGCCGTCCCGGCCAGCGCCAGGACCAGCTTCCATTGATACGACATCACACTCCTCCGAGCGGATGACCTCTACGGACTCGCGCGCGCGGAGCTCCCGCGCACGCGCCGTACGGCGACCACGCGTCGCTCGAGGCGACGCGCCGGCGTCAGCTGAGGTGGCTCGGGGGAGGTGCTCGAGGTGGGGAGGTACTGACGCGCGAAGGCGCGACGATCGTTTGGGAACGATCGAGCGAGCCGATCCGGACGCCGCTCCGCGTGGCGAGCCGGATGCGACGCTGCACCGCCGGAAGCGGACGCGTCGCATGGTACTGACATTGTGCGCATTGCGCCGCGTCGTGGACGCGGGCGCATTGTGCGGTATGGTGAGACTCCAGGGTCGCAGGCGCGACCCAGATTTCACTGGGATGGGGGAGCGCGGCGGCCGCGTCGGCCGAGAGCTGCACGCACAGCAGCGCGCCCGCGCAGGCGCGCCACCACGAGCCGATCGACAACACACCCCCGGGCAGCGACATCACCGCTCGGCCACGGCGGCACGCCGCCGCAACAAACGCCGATTGTGTCGCATCCAGTCCTTCCCCTGGGGAGTCTATAATCTTAATGGCTTTCTCCTGGTCCCGAATCTCGCATAATGCGGCAAGCGGGACGTCTTTTCCCGGCGACGTTGTACCCCGCGGCGATCGGATGGGCCGTGTCGAAAAACGACCGCACTAGTGCACCTGACGTCACGACGGCGGCGGCGATGACTCGGCGGGAAAGGCGAGACGCGACACCAGCGGGACGAACCGCACGCCGCCGCCCGAGCGCTCGTGCCACCCCGTCGACCCGCGCTCCAGAATGACGAGCTCCTGCTCGGACTGATCGCCGATCGGCACCACGATCCGCCCCCCGACGGCGACCTGGCCGAGCAGCGGCTCGGGGACGCGCGGCGCTGCCGCCGTCACGATGATGCCGTCGAACGGCGCCTCGTCCGGCCAGCCCGCGGCCCCGTCTCCCAGCTGCGTCGTGATGTTCGTCAGGCCGAGCCGCTCGAAGCGCACTTCCGCTTCGACCAGGAGATCGGGAAGCCGCTCGATTGTATAGACGTGCCGCACGAGGTGGGCGAGCACCGCCGTCTGATAGCCCGATCCGGTGCCGATCTCGAGCACGCGGTGGCGGCGCCGCGGCGCGAGCACATCGGTCATCAGCGCGACGATGAACGGTTGCGAGATCGTCTGGCCGTTGCCGATCGGCAGCGGGCCGTCGCGATACGCGTCGGCTTCCAGGTCGCGCGACAGGAACCACTCGCGCGGCACCCAGGCCATCGCGGCGAGGACGCGGGAGCTCCGGATGCCCCGTCGCAGGACCTGCGAACGGATCATGCGTTTGCGACGGGACAACGACTCCGCAGCCGGGCGCATGGCTCCAAAGATGTACGGAGCGGGTGGCGCGTGGTATGGCGGGTCGCGATCTTGTGCTGCCCGGGTATCGCTCCCCAAGCCTCGACTCTGCTGCGCGGAGACATGTGCCATGACACTGCCGTCCATCTTGAGGCTCCGACAACTCCCAACCACTGCGATAGCACTCGAAATCGCAGGCTCGCTCGTCATCGCGGCCGCGATCTGGCTCGACGAAATCTTCGATGTGCCCCACTACGCGTTCGGGGCACCTGTCAGCCCGTTCCGCCCGCACGAGGCGATTTGGGAATCCAGCCTTGTCCTGGTGCTCGGTGCGGTGATCGTCGCCGTCACCGTGAAGCTCGTGCGCCATCTGGAGAGAGTGATCGTTCTCTGCGCCTGGTGTCGTCGCGCGCAGCTCGATAGTGCCTGGGTGAGCATCGAGGAGTTCTTTCTGGTCCATAGAGCCAAGACGAGCCATGGGATGTGTCCCGAGTGCGCCCTACGGTTCGAAGCACAGCAGGGAGGGGTCTGATTTCACGTTGGGTCTCATCGCGTTGACCTGCTTCGGCGCAGTCTTCATCTTCGTTGCCGATCACCTCCTGGAGTAGAGTCCACCGCATGCATGCCATCATCGCCGCCGTCATCCTGGGGTTGGTCGAGGGCGCGACGGAGTTCCTCCCCGTCTCGTCCACCGGACATCTGATCCTGGTGGGCCACGCGCTCGGGTTCGTGGGTCCGCGCGCCGACGCCTTCGAGATCATCATCCAGCTCGGCGCCATCCTGGCCGTCGTCTGGCTCTATCGCAGCCTGTTGTGGCGCGTGGCGCGCGACGGCATGGTCGTCGCGGAGTCACGTCGGTTCATCGTCGCGCTGTTCGTCGCGTTCCTGCCGGCCGCGATCGTGGGGCTGCTCACGCACCGCTGGATCACGGCGCACCTGTTCACGCCCCCGGTGGTGGTCGCGGCGCTGATCGTCGGCGGCCTGGCCATTCTCGCGATCGAGCACTGGCGCCCCGCACCCCGAATCGAGACGGTGATGCAGATCGGCTACCGCACCGCGCTCTGGATCGGGATCGCGCAGGTGTGCTCGCTGATCCCGGGGGTGTCGCGCTCGGGGGCGACGATCATGGGGGCGCTGCTGGCGGGCGTCGGACGCCCGGCCGCGGCGGAGTTCTCCTTCCTGCTCGCCATTCCGGTGATGTTCGCGGCCACGGGCCTCGATCTCTGGGAGAATCGGCACCTGCTGTCGCGATCCGACGCCCTGATCCTCGCGATCGGCTTTGCGGTAGCGTTCGCGAGCGCGCTGGTGGTGGTCCGATGGCTCATCCGGTTCGTGTCGCGCCGGTCGTTCGACGTGTTCGCCTGGTACCGCATCGTGTTCGGGCTCGTCCTGGCGACGCTCCTCGCCACCGGCTGGTCCTGGATCGGGAAATGACGGAAGTGGGTTCAGCGACCCACTGCCGCTGGGCCGTCAGTCCAGCGTCTTATGGAATCGCCGCACCGCAAGTCCGATCAGCGCCACCGCGAATCCGCACAGCACCAGAATCTGCGGCAGAATCGGTCCCGCGCTCACGCCCTTCAGCAGGATGCCGCGCAGGATCTTGAGGAAGTGCGTCAGCGGAATGAGCAGGCTGATCCACTGGAACACGACCGGCATCGCCTGACGAGGGAACATGAAGCCCGACAGCAGGATGCTCGGCAGCATGAAGAAGAAGCTCATCTGCATCGCCTGCTGTTGCGTGCGGACGAGGGTGGAGATGAACAATCCCAGGCTGAGGCTGGCGACGATGTACAACAGGCTGACGGCGTACAGCAGCGCCAGGCTTCCCACGTACGGGATGTCGAACACGAAGCGTCCGAGCAGGAGCACCGCCGTCATCTGAAACAGCCCCACGCCCACGTAGGGCGCGATCTTGCCGAGCATCAGCTCGGTCTTGGTGATCGGCGTGACGATGAGCTGCTCCAGCGTGCCGCGCTCGCGCTCGCGCACCACCGCCGTGGCGGTGATCAGCACCATCGTCATGGTGAGGATCAGCCCGATGAGGCCGGGCACGATGTAGGTCGCCGAGCGCAGCCCCGGGTTGTAGCGCGGCCGGACGCGGGGTTCGAGCGGCAACGTGGTCCGCCCCGCAGCCGCGGCGAGCAGCTCGAGGTTGCGCTGCTGCGCCACGCCGGCCGCCGCGGCGAGCGCCGACTGGGACGACAAGGGATCGGAGGCGTCGATGATCACCTGGAACGTCGCAGTGGAGCCGCGTCCCAGATTGCGCGCAAAGTCCGACGGCACGACGATCCCCGCCTGGACGCGTCCCCGCGCGATCGCATCGTCGAGCGTCGCCCGGTCATTGCCGTACGCGGCGATGCGAAAGTTACCGGTGTTTTCGAGCGCCCGGACGATGTCGCGGCTTTCCGGTGTGCGCGACTCGTCCACGACGATGGTCGGGATGTGGCGCACGTCGGTCTGGATCGCGAAGCCGAACATCAGGAGCTGCACCACCGGGATGCCGAACATCACGCCCAGCGTCAGCCGGTCGCGCCGCATCTGGATGAACTCCTTGCGGACCATCGGCCAGAGGCGGCGCATCAGCGCTCGTCCTTTTCCTGCAGGATGATGAACGCGTCTTCCAGCGTCTTGCCGCCCACCTGCTGCGCCACCTGCGCCGGCGTGCCCAGGGCGATCAGGTGCCCCAGGCTCATCATCCCGAGGCGGTCGCAGCGCTCCGCTTCATCCATGTAATGGGTGGTGACGAGCACCGTCGTGCCGCCCTGCGCCAGCTCGTGGATCGTGCGCCAGAAATTGCGGCGCGCGGCCGGATCGACGCCCGCGGTGGGCTCGTCTAGAAACAGCACGGGCGGGCGGTGCAGCAGCGCGCACCCCAGCGCCAGACGCTGCTTCCACCCGCCCGAGAGCTCGCCCGCGAGCTGTCCCAGGCGTGCGCCGATGCCGAGAAAGGCGACGACCTGATCGGTGCGCTCGCGCTGCGCGGCGCCGGAAAGCCCGTAGATCCCGCCATAGAACTCGAGGTTCTCTCGGACGGTGAGGTCCTCGTACAGTCCGAAGCGCTGCGACATGTAGCCGATCTGCGTCTTCACCCGCTCGGGCGCAGCACGCACGTCCACGCCCGCGACGGTCGCGTCTCCTTCTGAGGGCTCGAGCAGGCCGCACAGCATCCGGATCGTGGTGGTTTTTCCCGATCCGTTCGGGCCCAGGAGGCCGAAGACTTCGCCGCGCTGCACGGCGAGGGTGAGGCGGGAGACGGCGGTGAGGGCGCCGAAACGGCGCGTGAGCTCGCGGATGTCGACCGCGACGTCGGTCACGGCGTGAGCGGCACGTCCAGCGTCACCGGCAGGCCTGCCTTCAGCCGTCCGGCGGGATCCTCGAAGCGCACTTTGATGCCGAAGACGAGATCGGCCCGTTCCCGGTCCGTGAGCGCGGCGCGTGGTGTGAACTCGGCGCGCGGCGCGATCTCCACGATGCGGCCGGAGATCGTTGCGGGAACCCCGTCGGCGTGAATCGACACGGGCGACCCGAGGTGCACGCGGGGCAGGTCCCGTTCCCCGACGTAGGCGCGAACCCAGGGATCGGCCACGACGCCGATCGACACGATCGGCGTACCGACGCCTGCGACTTCACCCGGCTCGAGGTAGCGCGTGAGGATGACGCCCGCTGCCGGCGCCGTCAGCACCAGGTCATTCTGGAGCGCTTCGGTCGACGCCACCCCTTCGCGTGCGGCGCGGGCGTCGCTCAGCGCCGCGCGCGTGGCCTGCAGGCGTGCCGTCGCTCTTGCCGCTGCCGTCGTGAGGGCATCGAACTGCTGCGGCGAGACGATGCCCTGGTCGCGCAGCGGCGTGGCCCGTGCGACGTCGTTGGCCGCCCGTGCGCTGTCGGCCACCGCGGCGGCGACGTCGGCGGTGCGGTGCTGGGCCGCATCCGCCTGGGCGCGCCGCTGGTCGATCATCGCGCCGAGGCCCGGTTGCTCGAGCACGGCGATGGTATCGCCGCGGCGCACCGAGTCCCCTTCGTCCTTGAAGAGCCGCGCGAGGCGCCCAGCCGCGAGGGACGAGACGCGGACGTCGCGGATCTCGATCATCCCTGGGACGGATAAGGTGGTGGAGGGAGAGCTGCAGCAGAAACAGAAAGACGTAAGGAAGAGTCGTAAGGAGAGACTACGTAGGGAAAAGGCGTCAATACGTATTCTACGAATTTTCCTTACGTCTCTTACCATACGCCTTTTCCATACGCCTTTTCATTTGTCATCGATTCTTCAGCCAGTTGAGCGGATCCAGGGCAATCTGCCCCGGCCCCCGGATCTCGAAGTGCAGATGCGATCCCTGGTCCGACGTCGCGCCGCCGACGTGGCCGATGACCTCGCCGCGGGCGATGCGCTGGCCCTTCGTGACGGTGGCGTCGTCGAGCGTGGCGTACACCGTGTAGAAGCCGCCGCCGTGATCGACGATCACCGTCGTGAGGTACGTGCCCAGCGGCCCGACGAGCGCCACCGTGCCCTGCGCGACCGCCTTGACGGGCGTTCCCTGGGCGGCGGCGATGCCGATGCCGTGCCAGGTGATGCGCGTGTTGTCGGGGCCGGCGGTGGGGCCGAACTGGTACAGGACACGGCCGTCGACCGGCCAGTCGAGCGACCCGAGGCTGCCGCTCGTGATCGCTCCCGTGAGCGGCACGGCGCCGCGCGCCTCGGCTGCGCGCCGCGCCGCTTCGAGGGCCGCAATCGCCGTGGACACCCGGCGCTCTTCGGCGTCGGCGGCGGTGAGTTTCTGCTGGGCGCGCTCCACGTTGAGCTGCGTGATGCGCAATGTGCCCTGACGCGTCTTCGCGAGATCGACGTAGTGCGCCAGCTCGTCGGCGCGCTCGGAGCGGCGTCGCTCCAGGGCGTCGCGCGCCTCCACCAGCCCGCGGCGCTCCTCGGCGATGCGGTTACGCAAGCGGTTCATGTCGTTGGTGATCTGGCGGTCCTGGCGGCTGACCAGATAGAGGTATTTGTAGCGGGACAGGAGGTCGCCGAAACTCTCCGCCGCGAACAGCACCTGGCAGGTGTAGAGCGGACCGCGTTTGTAGATGTCCACGAGCCGCCGCTCCAGCACGGCGCGCTTCTCGTCCAGCGCATCCTGCGCCATCACCAGGTCGACCGTGATGTGGTCGATACCGCCGGAGAGCTGCAGAATCTGGCGGTCCAGCTCGTTGACGATGCGGTTGGTCGTCTCGCGCTGATGCTCGAGGTTGGCGAGCTCGTCGGCGAGCGTATGGACCTGGGCGCGCAGCCGCTCGAGGTCCGCCTGGGTCTGGTTGCGCTCTTTGCGAATACTATCGAGCCGCTGCTGGTTGTTGCGCATCTGCTGTTCGATATTCGGCCTTTGGGCGACTAACGACGCGACGTCAAAGGCGTAGGGAAGAAGCGTAAGGAGGGAATACGTAAGGAACAGGCGTACGATCCGTGCGTACGCCTTCTTACGATTCTTCCTTACGTCTTCTCCGTACGTCAGTTCCATACGCCGTTACACTCTCCGCAAGTGTCGCCCCACACTCAGCATACTTCCAATGAGCCCGATCACCGTCCCGAATCCAACAATCGCGACCGCCTGCAGCCCGGTGAAGAAACTCGCGGAGATCAGGAACCGGTTGATCAGGACGTAGGCCGAGTATGACAGGCCGACGGCGACGAGGCCGCCCAGCAGGCCCTTGAGGGCGCCCTGCAGCAGGAACGGGCGGCGGATGAATCCGTCCGTCGCGCCGACCAGCCGCATGATGGCGATCTCACGGCTGCGCTGCAGCACGGCCATGCGGATCGTGGTCCCGATGATGATGACGGCGACGACCGCGAACGCCGCCCCCACCACGAGCCCCACCGCCGCCGCGAGGCCGCGCAACCGGTCGAGCTTCTCGACCCAGTCCCGTCCGTAGCGCACGTCGTTCACGAACGTGAAGCCGCGCAGCCGGTCGGCGACGGCGTTGACGTGCGCCGCGTCCTGATACCCGGGTTTCAGCTTCACTTCGATCGACCCGGGGAGGGGATTGCTCTCCAGCTCGCGCAGCAGATCGCGGAACTCCACCAGCTCGCGGCGGGCGCGGGCCAGCGCGCTGTCCTCCGAGACGTAGTCGGCCGAGGCCACCTCGGGGAAGGCTTCGATGTCCTGCTCGGCGGTGGTGATGGTCTCGATCGGTGTGCCGGGGAGCAGGTACGCGACGATCTCCACGCGCTCGGCGACGCCCTGCAGCGCCTGGCGCAGGTTCACGGCCACGAGGCCGAACAGGCCGAGCACGAAGAGCGAGAAGGCGATCGTCGTCACGGAGAGCGCCGAGAGGAGCGGCGCGCGCCGGAAGGCGAGCAGCGCTTCCCGCACCGTGAGCGTCACGCCGAGCTTCCTCCCGCCGCCGGCTCGTCGACTTCGGAGTCGTAGACCACCGCGCCTTCCTGCAGCTCGATGACCCGGTAGGGGGCGGTGCGCACCAGCTCGAGATCGTGGGTGGCCATGACGACGGCCGTGCCCGACGCGTTGATGTCGCGCAGCAGCTGGAAGACGCCGCGCGTGGCGCGCTCGTCGAGGTTGCCGGTGGGCTCGTCGGCGAGCAGCACCTGCGGCTCGTTCACGAGGGCACGCGCGATCGCCACGCGCTGCTGCTCACCGCCCGACAGCTCTTTCGGATACGCGCCCGCTTTCGCGGCGAGGCCGACCTGGGTGAGCACGCGCATCACGCGCGCGGGGATCGTCGAGCGGCGGGCGCCCGTGACCTCGAGCGCGAACGCGACGTTTTCTTCTGCGGTGCGGTCCTCGAGCAGCCGGAAATCCTGGAACACGATGCCGAGGCGGCGGCGCAGATGCGGTACATCACGGGGTGACAAATCGGTCACCACATAGCCGGAGACGCGCACCTCGCCGTCGGTCGGCTGTTCGTCGGCGTAGATGAGCTTCAGGACGGTGGACTTGCCGGCGCCGGAGTGGCCGGTGAGGAAGGCGAACTCACCTTTGGCGATATGGAAGGTGACGTCTTTGAGGGCGAGCCCGCCCTTCGCGTACGTCTTGAAGACGTTCGTGAGCTTGATCACTCAGAGCTGCGCCAGCGACTGGGCGAAATCGGCGATGAGGTCGTCGGCATCCTCGAGTCCGAGGGAAATTCTCAGGAATCCGTCGGGAATTCCAGCCCGGGCCCGGTCTTCGGCTGTGAGACTGGCGTGGGAGGTGAGCCGGGGCTCAGATACCAGCGTTTCTACCCCGCCGAGCGACGGAGCGTGCGCCGCGATGGTCAGGGCGCTGAGGAACCGCTCCGCGGCCCGCGCGCCGCCCTTCAACTCCAGGCCGAGCATCCCGCCATACCCTTCCAGGACACGCTGCGCCGTCTCGTGGTCGCGGTGCGAGGGGAGGCCGGGATAGTGGACCGCGGCGACTTGCGGCTGCCGGGCGCACCACTCCGCCACCGCGAGCCCGGTGGCGCTATGGCGCGCCATGCGGACCGCGAGGGTGCGCATCCCGCGCTCCACCAGCCAGGCGGCGTGCGGATCGAGCGCCTGTCCCCACAACCGCATCAGGCGCGTCACCTCTTCGATGACCGAGCCGGATCCGGCCACGGCCCCCGCGATCACGTCGGAGTGCCCGTTCAGATACTTGGTGGCGCTGTGGATCACGATGTCGGCCCCGTGCTCCAGCGGCCGGAATGCGATCGGCGAGGCGAACGTCGAGTCCACGAGCAGCGCCAGTCCCTCGGCCTTCGCGAGGGTCGCGATCGGCTCGAGATCGATCACGCGCAACAGCGGGTTGGTGGGCGTTTCGACGAACAGCGCGCGGGTATTCTTGCGCAGCGCTTCCTTCCAGGCGCGCGAGCGCAGCGGATCGACGAACGACACCTCGATCCCGAAGCGGCCGAACTCTTCGGCGAAGAGGCGGTGCACGCCGCCATAGATCCAGTCGCTGGTGATGAGGTGATCGCCCGGCCGCAGCACGGCGAGATGGGCCAACGCCGTCGCTCCCATGCCGCTGGCGACGAACAGCGCGGCCTCGGCGCCTTCCAGCAGCGCCAGGCGCTCGCCGATCGCGACCTGATTGGGATTGTTGCCGTAGCGGGTGTAGAGCACCTCGGCCGAGGAGCCGACCGGGTTCGTGAACGTGGCACTCTGATGAATGGGGCGGGAGATCGGCGTCCAATCCGGGCGCTGCTCCGGATCGCCGTGAATCGCGCGTGTCGACAGGCCCAGCCGGCGGCGCGTCACGCCTCGACCAGTGCCACGGCCCCCCCGGCGGTGCGCGCCGCGAGCTGGGCAGACACCAGCTCGTCGAGCAGCGCCATGGCGGACTCGCGGCGGCCCAGGCCATCCAGGGTGCCGTCCGCCCGCTCCAGAATCACCGCCAGCCCGTGACCCTCCAGCACCGGCGTCAGGGCCTCGAGGTGCGCTTCGGAGCAGCCGCGCAGCAGCAGTACGCGCATCCGGTCGCGCAACAACTTGGCCACGATCTCGTCCGCGCACGAGTAGTCGATGCAGCGCACGCCGCCGAAATCCATGCGCGTCACCGACGCGGGCGCGGCGTCGTAGGTCTGCTCGATGTGCTCGCGCACCGCCCGGCCGGTGGCGCGCGTCACGAGGTCCGCGTAGGTGGCGCGCACCGCCTCGTGCAGCACAGCCGAAACGTCGATCGAGCGGATCACTCTAGAGTCGGCCCTTTTGCTCGGGAACGATCAACAAGACCTGCGAGCCCGGGAACGGCGCCAGCCCCTCCGTGAGCGGCACATCGTCGTCCCAGGACGGGACGATCGCGATGCGGGCCGTCCCGCTGCGGATGGTGAGCTTCCCATCCCACCGCGAAACGTAGTTGCGAATCCCCTTCAACCCCTGCCCGCGTCCGGGATCGCGGAACCGGCTCACGCCTTGAATCAGCGCCGCCTCCAGCGCCGTGGCGTCGTTCCAGCGGTCGCCGAACCGCCGGCCGTGCGTCGGCGCGAGTGATGCCTGGAACCCCACGCCCGCATCGGCCACCGCGATCACCACCACCCGGCGCGCCAGCCGTCGTCGCCACTGATAGCTCTGCACCGCGACCCAGCCGCCGGTGCCGGCGTGCTCTACAATATTCTGACACGCCTCCGAAAGCGCCATAGCGAAGCCCATCGTCGCTTTCGGATCGATGCCGAGCTCGCTTGACAGAATGGCGGTGGCGCGTTGCTGGATGTGACCCACCACGTCGTGCACGTCCTCGGCCGCGCGCACCGCCGTCACCGGCAATAACACGTCCGAGTCCGCGGCGGGTCTGGCGCGCGGCACCTTGCCGTGGATTTCGAACAGATCGCGGGCGGCGAGAAAGAATCCGGCGCGTCCCCAGTAGCTCAGCACGTCGGGAGCGTTCGGCGCGGTGAGCATCGGGATCTCGCCACCCCCTGCGCGCGCGGCGTACCCCGCGGCGAGCAGTCCCACGAGCCCATAGGGGGATGCCCACTCGACGGCGTGCGCGTCGAACAGCAGGCGTCCCCCTTCGGCGCGCGCCCGACTGTAGGAAGCGGCGAACTGATCGAAGGAGCGGTCGTCGAATTGCGCCGGCACGTCGACCAGTTTCGTCATACCGAGGCGAGACGACCCAGCAGATGGTCGCGCAATCCCCTGGCGCCGCGGTAGGTCACATTGCGTGAGGCGAGGTGACAGGCCGAGCGCACCGCCTCCTCGAGCGGGACTCCAGCCAGGAGGCGCGCGCACGCCACTGCGCCGAAGACGTCGCCGCAGCCGGTCGGATCGCCGCCCGAGGGCGGGGCGGCATCGCCCGGGTCCAGTGCGATGCGCGCCGTGCGGACCGGGCCCGCCGCCCCGCGCGCCCGATCGGCGCCGACGAAGTACACCGCGCCACGCGGTCCCAGGGTGACGATGAGCGAGCGGCAGTCCGTGCCGAGCGCCAGCGCGGCCGCGGCCAGGGGGTCGGACGACACCTGGGAGAATTCGTCCTCGTTGAGCTGGACGGTATCGAAGCAGGAGAACCACCCAGCCACGCCGGGAAGCGGCTGCAACACCCGCGTGCCGCCGTCGAGTCGACCCAGAAAGAGACTGTGCAGATCGGCGTACATCGTCCGGGGAAAGCCGCGGCGCAACAGCTGCGCGGTCTCGAGCGTCATCTCCCAGCCGGCGATGAAATTCACGTACAGCGCATCGAGATCCCGCACCAGGGGGCCGAGCTCCGGCCACGTCCAGCCGGGGACGCCGCCCGTGACCCGCTCGCACCGCCGGTCGGAGGACTCGTAGCGCAGCGTCACCCGGTTGTTGGGCTCGGGGACCTCGATGAACCGGGCGCCGGGGGCGACGTGCCGGATCTCCTTGAGAAACGTCGCCGCTTCGCGCGACAGGTCGCGCCCCACCTTGATGAGCGGCACGATGGCCCAGTCGTCGGGGAGCGTCGCGTCGAGCGCCTCGAGCGCGTAGGCGATCCCGCCCCACTCCTCGATGGCGCCTTGCGCGGGGTCGCGGTCGTGAATCGTATCCCACACCATCGTCCCCACGACCCCAAGCTGCTTCACACGCGTCCCCAGGTCTGCTTGGCGAACACGGCGGCGGCGCCGTAGACGCCGGCGGTGCCGGGTAGCTCACCGGGGAGGATGCGGCACACGTCGACCGCCGGCTTGAAGGCGCGGCGCTTGACCTCGCCGCGCAGCGGGACGAACAGCTTGTCGCCCGCGAGCGTGACGCCGCCGCAGATCACGACGACCTGTGGATTGAAGATGTTGATGAGGCTGGCGACACCGGCGCCGAGGAACTTCGCCGTGTCGCGCACGACCTCGAGGGCGAAATCGTCGCCGTCGTGTGCCGCCTGATACACCACCTGCGCCGTGATCTTCGACAGGTCGTTGTCGACATAGCGGGGCAGGGAGGTGTCGGCGCCGGCCTGGGTGCCCTCCGTCGCCCGTGCCGCGATCGCGGGACCGGAGGCGTAGGCTTCGAGACACCCGTAATTGCCGCATTTGCAGAGCCGCCCCGTCGAGTCGATCGTCATGTGGCCGATCTCGCCCGCGATGTCGGATGCGCCGCGGTAGACGTCACCGCCGAGCACAATGCCACCGCCGATCCCCGTCCCGATCGTGAGCCCCACGACATAGTCCGCGCCGCGCGCTGCCCCGCGCCACCACTCGCCGTAGATGGCGCAGTTCGCGTCGTTGTCGAGTGCCGCCGGAAGCCCGACCCCTGCGGCCACCCGGTCGCGCAGCGGCATGTTGACCCAGCCCAGGTTCGGCGTGAGCAGCACGACGCCGGTCTTCGTGTCGAGCGGTCCCGGGGAACCGATCCCCACTCCCGCGATGTCCTTGACCTTGGACGCAGCGATCGACTTCTTGGCCAGGCGGACGATGCGATCCACGACGGCGTCGGCGCCGCCCTCCGCGCCGGTCGGCTCGGACAGCACGCCCAGGATCTCGCTGCCGTCCTCCGACACCGTGCCGGCGACGATATTCGTGCCGCCGAGATCAATCCCGACGATGTAGCGCACCGGTCTCCTCGATTGCGTGCAGCACGTCCTCCACCGGGAGGGACTGCATGCACAGGTGATGGCCCAGCGGACAGCGTGCCGGTCCGTGGGCCGAGCAAGGGCGGCACGGCAGGCCGTCGACCCCCAGCGCCTGATCGCGGGGCCCTCGTGGTCCGAACCCGAACGACGGCAGCGTCGGCCCGAAGATCGCGACGGTCGGCGTGCCCACCGCCTGCGCGAAGTGCAGCGGCGCGCTGTCGTTGGTCACGAGCACGGCCGCCCTGCGAATCGCCGCCGCGGACTGCCGCAGCGTCAGCTGGCCGCAGAGATTCGCGCTCCGCCCGCCCGCACGCGCCACCGCCGTGCCGATCTCCACCCCTAACGGCGTGTCCTCCGTTCCGCCGACCACCACCACATCCAGGCGGCCGGCCAGTCGCTCCGCGAGCGCAACGTAGTGCGGCCACCGTTTACTGCCCCAGATCGACCCCGGGGCGAGCGCGGCGAATGCGCCCGCGATGCCGCCGGCCCGCAGCGCCGCCTCGGCGGCCGCGACGTCCGCGGCAGTGAGGCCCAGCGTCGGCGCGGTCTGGTGGTGCGGCAGGACGTCCGCCAGTGTCAGCAGGCGGTCGATCTCGTGACCGGTCGCCGGTCGCGGGCGCGATCCGGTATAGAGCAGCCGCCATCCGTCCGCAAAGCCGATGCGCCGCGGGATGCGCGCGATCAGCGCCAGTGCCGCGCTGCGCAACGAGCGGTGGGGAAGGTACGCGAAGGCGTACCGCTCCGCACGCAAGCCTCGGCCCACCCGCAGCAGTCCCGAGAAGCCGCGGTCCGCGCCGCGCTTGGCATAGGGAATCACCCGCCGCACCGCTGGGTGGGTCTCGATGAGCGGCGCCGCCGCCGGCGTCGTCACGACGTCCACCGGTCCGTGCCGCTCGGCGAGCACGCTGAGCAGCGGCGTCGACAGAACCACGTCGCCCAGGAACGCCGTCTGAATGACGAGACTGGGGTCAGTCAACCTGCAGCACCGCCAGGAACGCCTCCTGTGGGATCTCGACCGTGCCGACCTGCTTCATCCGCTTCTTTCCTTCTTTCTGCTTCTCCAGCAGCTTGCGCTTGCGCGTGACGTCGCCGCCATAGCACTTGGCGAGCACGTTCTTGCGCAGCGGCCGGATCGATTCCCGGGCGATCACCTTGGTGCCGATCGCGGCCTGGATGATCACCTCGAACAGCTGGCGGGGAATCATCTCCTTCAGCTTCTCCGCGATCTTGCGGCCCCACTCGTACGCCTTGTCCGTATGGATGATCACGCTGAAGGCATCGACCGGCTCGCCGTTCAGCAGGATGTCGAGCTTGACGAGCTCGCTCGTGCGGTAGCCCAGGAACTCGTAGTCGAGCGATGCGTAGCCGCGGCTGATCGTCTTCAGCTTGTCGTAGAAGTCGAGGATGATTTCCGCGAGCGGGAATTCGAAGGTGAACTCGACGCGTGTGGGGTCGACGTAATGCATGCCCTGGTACACGCCGCGCCGTTCCTGGCCCAGCTTCATCACTGCGCCGATGTACTCCGCCGGCGCCAGAATGCGCGCCTTGACGAACGGCTCCTCGATCCGGTCCACGCCCGAGCCGTGCGGCATCGAGCTGGGATTCTCCACGACCTCGAGCGAGCCGTCGGTCTTGTACACGTGGTATTCCACGTTCGGGACGGTAGAGATGAGGTCGAGATCGAATTCCCGCTCCAGCCGCTCGCGCACGATCTCCATGTGCAACAGCCCGAGGAAGCCGCAGCGGAAGCCGAAGCCCAGCGCCACCGACGTTTCGGGCTCATAGTGCAGCGACCCGTCGTTGAGCTGCAGCTTGGCGAGCGCGTCGCGCAGCTCCTCGTACTGCTCGGCGTTAGTGGGGTAGAGGCCGGCGAACACCATCGACTGGATGTCGCGGTAGCCGGGGAGCATCGGTGCTTCGCGATGCTCGGCGTCCAGCACCGTATCGCCAGGGCGGGTGTCGCGCACGCCGCGCACGTTGGCGATGAAATACCCGACCTCGCCGGCCTCCAGCCGCTCGGTGGGCTTGTGGCCCAGCTGCAGATACCCGACCTCGTCTACCTCGTACACGTCGTCCTTGTGCGCACCGAACGCGATCTTCATTCCGGGCGCGAGCGTGCCGTCGACGAGCCGGATGCTGGGGATCGCGCCGCGATAGCGGTCGTAGTAGGAGTCGAAAATGAGGGCGCGCAGCGGCGCGTCGTGAGCCCCCCTGGGAGGGTGGATGCGCTGCACCACCGCTTCGAGAACGTCGGGGACGCCCGTTCCTTCCTTGGCGGAGATGCGCAGAATCTCCTCTTGCCGCGCGCCGATGAGGTCGTGCAGCTCCGCCGCGCGCCGGTCCGGCTCGGCGCCGGGCAGGTCGATCTTGTTCAGCACCGGGATGATCTCGAGTCCGGCATCGAGGGCGAGAAACAGGTTGGACAGCGTCTGCGCCTGAATCCCCTGCGATGCGTCGACCACGAGGATCGCTCCCTCGCACGCCATGAGCGAGCGCGACACCTCGTAGGTGAAGTCGACGTGGCCGGGCGTATCGATCAGGTTCAGCTCGTAGATCTGGCCGTCTTGGGCGTGGTAGTTCATGCGCACGGCATTGAGCTTGATCGTAATGCCGCGTTCGCGCTCCAGATCCATCGTGTCGAGGACCTGCTCCCGCATCAGCCGCTTGTCGAGCGTCCCGGTGAGCTCGATGAGACGATCGGCCAGGGTGGACTTGCCGTGGTCGATGTGGGCCACGATGCAGAAGTTGCGGATGTGGGACTGGCGCATTGGAGAGACAAACTAAGCTATCAGCTATCAGCTATCAGCTATCAGCTATCAGCTATCAGCTATCAGCTCTCAGCCGTCAGCGGTTCCAGCACGGATCCGGTGTTGCAGCAGCTAACCCGCCCACCAGGTTGTAGCTGATAGCTGAAAGCTGACAGCTGATAGCGTATCTTTCTGTCGAGGTCTCTCCCTGTCATCCATCACCGGCTGGTTCGATCCCGCTCCGAAAGGCGGCGGCGCGCTGCGACGAGCGGCCGAGAGCTACCTGCCCGCCCGCGGCGATCCCGGCGTCCGGCTCCCCGGCCTGCGTCGCGGCGACTTCGTCGTCTGGGACGGGTCGCGGGTGACGGCGGTGAACGGCGGCCCGCCCGACGGTCTCGACCAGCGTCCCGACTTCGCGAAACTCGGCGCCGTGCACCCGTCGCGGCCGCTGCTGCTCGAAACGGTGAGCCCGTCGAGCGCGCGCGTCGCCGACATCCAGCGCACCGTCGATCTCGTCTGCCCGCTGGGCTTCGGGCAACGGGCGCTGATCGTGTCGCCGCCCAAGGCGGGGAAGACGACGGTGCTGCAGGCCGTCGCCGAGGGCGTCGCGGTCAATCACCCGGGCGCCGAGCTGCTCATCCTGCTCGTGGACGAGCGTCCCGAGGAGGTGAGCGAGATGGTCGACTGGGGGCGCGGTGAGGTGATCGCCTCGAGTTTCGACCTGCCCCACGAGCGCCACGTCGCCGTGGCGGACATGGTGTTCGAGCACGCCCGGCGGCAGGTGGAGGTCGGGAAGGACGTCGTCATCGTCCTCGATTCACTGACGCGCCTCGCCCGTTCGCACAACACCGCCGGCCGCTCGAGCGGTCGCACGATGTCCGGCGGGATCGACGCCAACGCCCTCGCCAAGCCGAAGGCGCTGTTCGGCGCGGCGCGCGCCGTCCCCGACGGCGGCTCGCTCACCGTGATCGCCACCGCCCTCGTCGAAACCGAGAGCCGCATGGACGACGTGATCTTCGAGGAGTTCAAGGGCACCGGCAACGCCGAGCTGCGCCTGGTGCGCGCGCTGGCCGACCGGCGCGTCTATCCGGCCGTCGACATCGCGGCGAGCGGGACCCGCCGCGAGGAGCTGCTCGCCCCGGCGGCGGTGGTGACGGCGCGCCAGGAGCTGCGGCGGCGCCTCGTGGCGCTGCCGGAGTCGCAGGCCATGGAAACGCTGTTGGGATTGCTGCGGCGGGCGAAAACGAACGCCGCGTTGCTCGGGACGCCTTAGCGCACCGGTCGCCGCAGGATCGTCCGCAGCCGCGTGGGGGCGACGCGGCGCGGATCAGAGAGATAGATCTCGTGGTGCCGGCCCGCGAGACGCACCCCTTGGGCACGCGCGAATTCCGCCATGCGGCCGAGCGATTCGTGCTCACGGTCGTAGGGGCCGACGTGCAGCAGCTGGACGACCCGGCCCTCGCGCAACGACTCGAGCCGCACCGTGCCCCCGGATTTGCCGCGCCGCAAGAGCTCGCGCTTGGCGCGCACCACGTCGGCGGCGGTGACGAACGTCGGCACGCGGATCAGGACCTTCCAGCGCCACGCGCTGGGCGGCGAATCGATCAGCAGTTTCCCGCGCTTCTCGCCCCACCACAGCCCTTCCAGCTTTGCGACGACGTAGTCTCTCTTTGCCGCCTTCTTCGCCATCTTGATCGTGAAAGCGACGCCATACAGCGCCCCGACAGCGGCTCCGAACCCGGGTCCCTTCGGATCGCCGCGTCCACTGACACTCAGATAGCGCGCCGGTCCGACGCGTACCAGCGCCGGGTTCTTCGGTGCGACGTATTCGCTCTTGTATCTGCGGTACAGATCAGTCTTCATAGCCGTTCGCTGACAACCGACGGTTGACGGGAGCGACGATTCAGGGCGAAAAGCTAGTGCCGATCCAACGTGGTTGGCCAGTCACCACGGCTGGGGGAAGCCGCCATGCACTGGCAATGGTTGGCATGAGTGCGGGAAAATCAGGGCCGGCGACGCCGCACTTCCGGCTTATTCGAATCGTCCTTCTTGGGCGGCGGGTGGTCCCGGCCGCGATTCGGCTCGGCACGCCGCCCTTCGTCGCCCTGCCGCGGCGGACTCGGATTGTCGTGTCCGCGGCCCTGCACCTGGTCCGGCCGACGGTCTGACGGCGCCTGTTGTGGCGGCGGCTGGCGCCGCGATTGGTCATCGCTCGAGGGCCGGTTCCTGCGCCCGTCGTCCGCGGGCGGCTGGCGCTGTGGCTGGTCGTCGCTCGACGGCCGGCGGCCGCGCCAATCGTCGGGTGGCTGGCGCCGCGACTGGTCGTCCGCGGGCGGGTTACGGCGGCCATGATCATCGGACTGGGCAGACGAGCCGTCATCGCGCCGGTCGGGACCGCGACTGCCCCGGTCGGGCCGGTCGTTGGTGCTCGAGCGATCACCGTCCCGATCCCGCGTGCCGGGGCGGTCGGTCTGGGGCTGGAACCGCCGCAACCAACCGTCATCGGAATTGCGACGACGGGTCTCCGGCACCGGGATCGAGCCGCGGCCGCCGAGGTCGACGCCACGCACGCCACGGCGCGTGTTGTCGTTGACGGGCCGCTCGCGCTCGCGCGCGTGCGTCACGAAGCGGTCGTCCGCGACCCCGTCACGATCCTTGAAGATGAAGCGCGGTTCGGGGCGGTACGGCCGGGTAAAGACGACGCGCGTGCCCCCGTAATAGCGGTAGGGGTAGTAGTAGGGGTCGTCGAACACCACGATCCGGAAGCGGACGCAGGAATACGCATACGGATCCCACGACGAGTAACTGGCATAGCTGTGACAGTCGTAGCACAGGAACCGCGGATAGTCGTAGTGCCGCTCGACATAATAAGGAACGAGGTCATAGTCCC
>CAZXKN010000190.1:0-13542 GCA_964641815.1 uncultured Gemmatimonadaceae bacterium
CGCGCCACTGCCATCGCCGCCGCGGCGAGCGCGAGCAGCGCGGTGACCACCCGGCCGACGACGTCGGCCCGCACGCGCAGCACCTGCGCGCGCTGCGGGTTGCTCTGCGCCAGGGCCATCGCTTGCACCATCGCGGGTCGCACGACGACGACGCCGATGATGAACGCGACGATGGCGCATGCGGCGCCGAAGGACAGCGCCCGCGCCATGTGGGACTGCATGAAGGGCTGCTGGAATCCTCCGGACACGTGCCAGAAGAGCCACAGGCCCGAGAGGATCGTCACCAGCGCCACGATCGGCATGATCACGGGGAAGCGCCGATTGGTGAGCGCGACACCCACCTTCGCGGCGTCCGGCCCGGCGTCCTTCAACGCCGGGAAGAGGAAGGCGGTATTGAACATCATCGTGCCTACCCAGAAGATGCCGGTCAGGATGTGCAGCAGGCGCATGAGCAGTATCATCGTGGCTCGCTGAAGAGAGTCGCGAGTACACTAACTTCAACCCGTGCGAGACTCCAGATCCGCCGCCGCGGTGGCGTCCTCGGGGAGGACATCTGAGCGATAACCGTCACATCATTCGTGTGCAGCATCTGGTGCGGACGTTCGGCGCCGTGACCGCGGTGAACGACGTCTCGTTCGACGTGCACAAAGGGGAAACGTTCGCGTTCCTCGGCCCCAACGGCGCCGGCAAGACGACGACGATCAAGATGCTGACGACGGTGCTGCGCCCGACCAGCGGCACGCTCGAGCTCGATGGGCTCGACCCCGTGACCGACTCGACCGAGGTGCGCAAGCGCTTCGGCGTCGTGTTTCAGGATCCCAGTCTCGACAGCGAGCTCACCGCCTGGGAGAACCTGGACATCCACGGCGTGCTGTATCACGTGCCGCGCCGCGTGCGCCGCGAGCGCGGCGAAGAGCTGCTCAAGCGGTTCGAGCTCTGGGACCGGCGCAACGATCTCGTGAAGACCTTTTCGGGCGGCATGCGGCGACGCCTCGAGATCGCGCGCGGCTTCCTGCACACGCCACGCGTCCTGTTTCTCGACGAGCCGACGCTCGGGCTCGACCCGCAGAGCCGTAATCAGATGTGGACGCACGTCAAGAACCTGAATGCGACCGAGGGCGTGACGGTGTTTCTCACGACGCACTACATGGACGAGGCCGATCGGGTGGCCGACCGCATCGCGATCATCGATCATGGGAAGATCGTCGCGACCGGCTCGTCGGCCGAGCTGAAGCAGCAGACCGGCGCCGACTCGTTGGAGGGGGCCTTTCTCAAGCTCACCGGCAACACGATTCGCGACGAGACCTTCAGCGCCGAGGACCGCATGCGCCAGGTCTCGCGCGTGTGGAGGAAGTAGCACATGAGCGTCGTCTACATTCTCTGGCTGCGCGAGTTGAAGAAGTACCTGCGCTCGCGCGTGCAGATCGTCGCCTCGCTGGGCGCGCCCCTGATGTACCTCGGCGTGCTCGGGTTCGGGCTTGGTCCGGTGTTTCGCCGCGCGGGGGAGGGGAGCTACCTGCAGTTCATGGCGCCGGGCGTCATCGGCATGACGGTGCTCTTCACGGCGATGTTCTCCGGGATCGCGATGCTGTGGGACCGGCAGTTCGGGTTTCTGAAGGAGACTCTGGTGGCGCCGGTGCCGCGAGTGCAGATCATGATCGGCCGCACGCTGGGCGGCGCGACCGTGGCGGTGCTGCAAGGGTTGCTGATCTTCGCCGTGACCCTGGTGGCGGGGTTCCGGCCGGTGAGCGTGCTGGCGGTACCGCTCGCATTCCTGATCATCGCGCTGATCGCCATCGTCTTCGCAGCTCTCGCCACAGCGATCGGGTCGGGCCTGAAGGAGATGCAGGGCTTTCAGATGGTGATGAATTTCCTGGTCATGCCGATCTGGTTCCTGTCCGGCGCGTTGTATCCGCTGCAGGGTCTGCCCGTGGCGCTGGCGGCGCTGACGCGCATCGACCCGCTGACCTACGGCGTCGATGGCGTGCGCGGTACGATGCTCGGGGTGTCACATTTCGGCGTTGGACTGGACGTGGCGGTGTTGCTGGGTGTCGGCGTGCTGTTCGTCATCGCGGGGGCGTGGCGGTTTTCCAAGATCGAGGTCTAGGCTAGCTTTTGTCGCCCTAGACGTCTGTACGTCGAGTATTCAGGTCGGTGGGTATGACGATTCCCACTTGCTCGTGGCGGTGGCGCAGAGCGCCGCTGAATCTGCAGCTTCTCGCCTCCGGACAACGTCAGGACGTCTGGAGACTCGCCTGCGGCGCGCTGCTCGCGCTCCTTGTCCACACGGCGGTGATCGCCGGAGCCATCAACGCCACCGTCTCCGTGCGGCGCACCGGGACGGCGAGGGCCCTCGACACGGCAGTCATTGCCATCGCGCCGCCGGAGGCGCAGCACGAGACGCCGCCGCCGGCCCTGGACGTGCCGCTGAAGGGCTTTCAGACTCTGACCGTACCGGCGCTGATTCCGATCGGAATCCCGTCCGTTAACCTGCAAGAGCGCTTCGACCCCAACGATTTCACTGGGGTGGGCGTCGAGGACGGAACGGTGACCAGCCTCGCCCCGGCGCCGGACCAGGTCTGCGATCCGAGCGTCCTCGACGACCCACCGATCCTGCTCTCATCGCCGCCGCTGGAGTACCCGCCGTTGCTGCGGCAAGTCGGCGTCGCCGGCCGCGTCGTGGTGCTGGCAGTGATCGACACCACCGGCCGCGCCGAGCCGGCGTCGGTGAGGGTGATCGGGGGCGCGCACGTCGAGTTCGACCAGCCCTCGAAACAGTGGATGCTCAACGCGCTGTTCCGACCGGGACGGGCAGGGGGACGCCCCGTCCGTGTGCAGATCAACCGGGCGCTCGACTACACGATCACTACGTCTCGTTGACCTAACAACGAGCCTTCCACGCACATGGCGGACTCGGTAACTTCCTTCCGCGGCGCATCCTAGGTCCGTAGCTCAATTGGTAGAGCACCGGTCTCCAAAACCGGGGGTTGCAGGTTCGATTCCTGCCGGGCCTGTAAAGGCCGCGCCGAATGGCGCGGCCTTTTCAGTCCCGGCAGGCATCTTTGCCGCCGTCGCTCGCCTGCGGCTCGCGACCTATCGGTCGATTCCTGCCGGGTTTTCTCCGTTGCCCGCCTCCGTCACCTCTGTCCGGACCTTGTGAGAACGCCCCTGGATCGGCAATTGTTTAGCGATGGACATCCTCGCCGCCGTCGGCAACACCGCAATCGTGCGCCTGCGCCACGTCGTGCCGCCGCACTGCGCCGACGTGCTCGTGAAGCTCGAGTGGGAAAACCCCACCGGCAGCATGAAGGACCGCATGGCGCTCGCCGTGATCTCGCGTCCCGAAGCCGACGGCCGTCTGAAACCGGGGGACACCGTGGTCGAGTACACGGGCGGGAGCACGGGGGCATCGCTTGCCCTGGTCTGCGCCGCGAAGGGCTACCGCATTCACCTCGTCACCTCCGACGCCTTCAGCAAGGAGAAGCTAGACCAGATGGCCGCGCTCGGCGCGCAGTTGACGCTCGTGCCGAGCGAGGGCGGCAAGACGACCAAGAAACTGATCCTCGACATGGTCGAGTCCGCGCGCCGCCTGAGCCAGGAGCCGCACACCTACTGGACCGATCAACTCACCAACCAGGACAGCATCGCGGGCTACTTCCCGCTCGGCGAAGAGATCTGGAGTCAGTCGGAGGGCAAGGTCGATGCCTTCGTGCACAGCGTGGGAACGGCGGCTTCGTCGCGCGGCGTCGCTACCGCCCTGAAGCGTCACAGCCCTGGCGTGCAGCTCGTCTGTGTCGAGCCGGCGGAATCGGCGGTGCTCTCGGGCGGCCAGCCAGGTCCGCACAAGATCGAAGGGGTGGGGATCGGCTACCTCCCGCCGCTCTGGGAGCCATCGCTCGTCGACGCGATCGAGTCCGTCGCGACCGCTGATGCCAAGGCGATGGCGCGCCGGCTGGCGCGGGAGGAAGCGCTCTTCGCCGGCACGTCGTCCGGAGCGAACGTGATCGCCGCGATTCGCGTCGCCCAGCGGCTCGGCCCGGGCAAGACGGTCGTGACGCTCATGGTCGACTCGGGGCTCAAGTATCTGAGCACGGACGTGTTTGCAAGATCTTGACCGTCGTCCGGGTTGCCGCCTTCCACAATAGACGTAACGTGATGCTCCATGTCCTCGTTCACGCTGTCCGTCAACGGCAGCACGCGGACGGTCGACGTCGCTCCCGAAACGCCGCTGCTCTGGGTGCTGCGCGACACGCTGGACATGCGCGGCACGAAATTCGGCTGCGGCCGCGGATTCTGCGGGGCGTGCACCGTGCACCTCGACGGCATCGCCACCCGCTCCTGCCAGACCCCGGTCTCGAGTGTCGCAGGACACGCCATCACCACGATCGAAGGCCTCGGGCCGAGCGCGCTGCATCCCCTGCAACAAGCCTGGATCGACGAGGACGTCCCGCAATGCGGCTACTGCCAGGCGGGACAGCTGATGACGGCGGCGGCGTTGTTGGCGAAGAATCCCAGTCCCACGGACGGCGAGATCGTCGCGGCGCTATCGGGGAATCTGTGCCGTTGCGCCACCTACGTGCGCATCCGCCGCGCCGTGCGCCGCGCGTCGACCGCCATGGCCGGACGGACGCCATGACCGCTGCGACGATCAGCCGGCGCAGATTCTTCGCCATCTCGGGGACCGTCGCGGGTGGACTGATCGTCGCCTGGTCGATCCCCGGTTGCACCGGCGTCGGCTCACGCCGCGCCTTCAAGCCGAGCGGCTTCGTTCAGATCGATCCCGACGGCCAGATCACGATCACGGCGAAGAATCCGGACATGGGACAGGGGGTGAAAACCTCCCTGCCGATGTACGTCGCCGAAGAGCTCGACGCCGATTGGTCGAGCGTGCGCGTGGTGCAGGCGGATCTCAACCGCGACCTCTACGGCGGACAAGGCTCGGGCGGCAGCGATAACACGCCGTCCGAATGGCAGCGGCTGCACGAGGCGGGGGCGATCGCTCGCGCGCTACTCGTGGCCGCCGCCGCAGAGCGTTGGGGCGTCGACGCCGGCGCGTGCGAAACGGAGCCCGGCTTCGTGGTGCATCGCGTCTCGGGTCGGCGGGCGGGTTACGGGTCGCTCGCCGCAAACGCGGCGCGGCTCCCCGTGCCGGCGAACGCGCCGCCGCTCAAGGACCCGGCGACGTACCGCTTGATCGGAACCAACGTGCGCGGCGTGGACGTGCCGGCGATCGTGCGCGGCACGCCGCTGTACGGGATCGACGTCAGGATTCCCGGGATGCTGCACGCGGCGATCTCGCGCTGCCCGGTACACGGCGGCCGGCCGGCAAAGGTCGATGCGGCACCCGCGCTCGCCGTGGCGGGAGTGCGTCAGGTCGTAACGCTCACCGGACTCGACAACCCGACACATCTCCGGCCCGGCGTCGCCGTTGTCGCCGAGTCGACCTGGGCAGCGGAACAGGGGCGCAAGGCGATCGCTGTGACCTGGGACGAAGGCTCGGGTGCGGCGGAGAGCAGCGAGCGTCTGCTGCAACAGTTCCGCGAGCTGGAGGTGGGCGGCGGTCTCAAGACGATCCGCGCTGCTGGCGACGTCGACCGTGCGTGGCGTGTCGCTACGACCAAAGTCGACCTGACGTTCCAGCAGCCGCTGCTGGCCCACGCGACGCTCGAGCCGCAGAACTGCACGGCGCACGTGCACGGTGGCCGGTGTGAGATCTGGGGGCCGCTCCAGATGCCGACGAGCGGGGCGCAGGTAATCGCGGCCGCTGTCGGCCTGCCCGTCGAAGCGGTGACGATCCACATCACGCGGCTGGGCGGTGGATTCGGGCGCCGGCTCCTGTCGGATTACGCCGCCGAAGCCGCGGTCGTCTCGAAGCGCGTGGGAGCACCGGTGCAGGTGCTCTGGTCGCGCGAGGACGACATGCGTCACGACTACTATCGTCCCGCCGGCTTCCATCATGTCCGCGCCGGCCTCGACGCCCGCGGCCACTTGAGCGTCTGGCACCACCGGCTGCTGACGCTGTCGCGCAATCGCTACCGCAAGGCGACGAACGGTCCCGAAATGACCGAGATCTACGGATTGCTCGTGCCGCAGAGCGCCGATCCGAAAGACACCTACGACCCGGACTTGGTCCCCACGCGCATTCCCAATTGCCGGCTCGACTACGGAGACTTCGCGAGCTCGGTGCCGACCGGTGCCTGGCGTGCCCCGGCGCACAACTTCAACGCGTTCGTGATCGAGAGCGTGCTCGACGAGCTGGCGCACCGCGGTAAGGTCGATCCCTTGATGCTCCGCGCCGGATACCTGGGCGATCGCCCGATCATACCGAAAGCCGATGACGCTTCAGTTCCATACGATCCTCGTCGAGAACAGAACGTCCTGCGCCTCGCACTCGAGCAGGCGGGCTGGCAGCGTCCCCTCGCGCCGCATTGGGGTCGCGGCTGGGCGGTGCACTACACCTTCGGCTCCTACGCTGCTGTCGTCGCCGAGGTCTCGGTCGAGGGAAAGCGTCTCGCCGTGGAGCGCCTGGTCGCGGCGCTCGACGTCGGCTTGCCGGTCAATCCCCTCACCCTCGAAGCGCAGACCCAGGGCGGCGCACTGGACGGGCTTTCCGCCGCCCTGTTCGGCGAGATTACGATCGAGCAGGGGCGTACGGTGCAGTCGAGCTTCGACGGCTACCGCCTGCTGCGCAACGCCGAAGCGCCCGACGTCGAGGTCCACATCACGCCGAGCCGGGAGAAGCCGATGGGGTACGGCGAGATCGCGCTGCCGCCCGTCGCCCCTGCCGTCGCGAACGCGATCTTCAGTGCGACGCGGCGACGCATCACGCGCCTCCCGTTTGTGTCCGCGGGGTTCGAGATTGCTGCTCCCCGGAGTTACAGCATGTAACCTTTTGGGGGATCCCACCTTCGGTGGGGCCGCACTACCCCTCTCAGAGCCCGGCGTTCCTTACCCAACATGGCTAACTCCCGTTCCTCCGGAGAGTTACCTGACGCCGCCCCATCCGTCTTTATTCAATGACCGCCCGGACCGTCTCGCCGAGCATTGAACGACCGTTACACCGACCGCTCAGCGGTTCCGATGTGACGGTCATTGTTCCCGCCTACAACGAAGCAGAGAGCATTGCCAGCACCATCGAGAGTCTCCAGACCCAGACGAGGCCGCCGCGCGAGATCATCGTCGTCGACGACGGCTCGAGCGACGGTACCGGCAACGTGGCGCGCGCTCTGGGCGTAACCGTGATTCGCCCGCCGCAGAACACCGGGTCCAAGGCCGGGGCCCAGACCTTCGCGCTGCGCCACGTCCATACGGCGCTCACCGTCGCCGTCGATGCCGACACGGTGCTCCAGCCCGATGCGCTCGAGCGGCTGCTGTCGGCTTTCGAGAAACCTGCCGTGGCGGCGGCATGTGGCTTCGTGCTGCCGCAGCGGGTGAAGAGCCTCTGGGAGCGGGGACGCTACGTCGAATACCTGTTTGCCTTCACCTACTACAAGCAGGTGCAGGAGTGCTATGGGCGGCCGATGATCTCATCGGGCTGCTTCTCGATGTATCGCACCGCGCTGCTGCGCGTGCACGGCGGCTGGTCGAACCGCACGATGGCCGAAGACATGGATCTCACCTGGAGCCTCTACCAGGGCGGCAACGAAGTGCGCTTCGTCCCCGAAGCGGTGTGCTATCCGATCGAGCCGCGCACCTTCAAGCTCATGGGCCAGCAGCTGCGCCGCTGGTCGCACGGATTCATCCAGAACGTGCGGCTGCACTGGCGCGGTCTGCTCTCGGTGCCGTACCTGCGCTCTGCCGTCGCCGTGGCGTTCTGGGACGCGACGATCGCCGCGGCTCTCTACCTCGTGCTGTTGCCGATCCTCGCCGTCGTGCTGCGCACGCCGTGGGTGCTGCTCGGCTATGTGATCGACGCCCCTGCCGTACTGGTGCCGGTGGTCGTCGGCGCCGCGAGGCGGCGTGAGATCGGCCGCGCGCTGGCCAGCATACCGGCGTTCTTCGTGCTGCGCACGGTGAACGCACTCTACTTCCTGCGGGCGGCCGGCGCCGAGTTCGTGCTGGGCCGCACGTTGCACGTGTACGAGAAGGGACACTGACGATGACGCCGGGCATTCCGGGGACGGGAATCGGTGGTCTCTTCTATATGTTGAGCGCTGCGGCGCTGCCGCTGCGTGAGGGGTATCGCCGCGTCTGGAAGGGTGTGGCTACGGCGCGGTGGCGCGTGATCGCGCTGCAGCAGCTGCTCGCCGCCGGCATCCTCGGCGGGATGTGGACCACCGGGTGGTTGCTCGGCGTGCTGTTCGGTACGGCGCGCATCCACATGGTCGCCGGTGCGGCGACGGTCTCGCACAACATGTGGCGCACCGCGACCTTCGCGCTCTCCCTCGCCACGCTCATCGCCGTGGTGTGCACCGTCGAGCTGATGGGACTGTGGGCCCGGAAGCGTGCGCGCCAGGCGGCGCGCCTCGAGGCGGGCACGCAGCCGACACCGATCGCGCGGGCTCCGCGGCGTATCGCCGTGGCCGGTGGGCGTGGGCGCTGGCTTTTCCTCCTGCTCGCCGCGGAGCTGGTCTCCGCCGCAGACCCTCCACAAGCGGTGTCACAGGCGAAGAGCTCGGCGGCGATCTCCCTCGCCCGCGCGGAGTCGATTTACGACTCGGGGGACGCCGAGGCGGCCATCGACGCCTATGCGGCAGTGCTGGCGAGCGATCCCAGGAATTCGCGCGCGACCTATCGGCTGGCGGACCTGCAACGTCACCATCCCGCGCGGGCGCTGCCGTTGTTTCGTCGCTACGTGGCGCTCGAGCCCAAAGATCTGTGGGGCTACCTCGCCGTCGCCGACATGCTGTCGCGCCTGGGGCAGTCCGACGAAGCGCTGCGCTGGTCTGCCCAGGCGCTCCGGCTCGACCCAACCGAGCGCGACGCAGTCATGGGACAGGCGCGCGTCCTGGCGCGGGCGCGCCGAACCGACGCGGCGCTCGCGGCCTATCGGAGCTGGCTGGCCACGCACCCCAAGGACGCGGAAGCGTGGCAGGAGCTGTCGCGTGAGCTGGTGCGGGCCGGCCGTCCGGGCGAAGCGGTGGATGCGCTGCAGCGCTCGCAGGCGTTGGCGCCCGATCCGAAGGTCGCGCAACGCCTCGCCGTCGCTCGCGGCGTAGCGGCGCCGGCGTTCACGCCGCTCGTCGCCGGGAGCTACGACTCCGATGGCAATACGATCTGGCGTTTCGGCGGTGCGCTCGAGCTCGGCGCGGCCGGCCCGGCGCGACTCGGCATCGAGGGCAGTCGCACCCACGTAGCCGAGGATACCCTCCCGGGCGCCGATCTCGATGCCTTCGCCCTGCGCGGGACGTGGCAGCCGGAGGCCCAACTCAAGATCGACGCGGCAGGGGGTGCCACACGCATCGAGCCGATCGCAATGTCGGTTGGCCCCACCCCTGGCCCACCGCCGAAAGGGCCTCCGTCCCAGGTGTCGATCCGATCGAGCGCGCTGCTGATTCCGACCGGTCAGGTTCGCGCCCGCTGGCGCGCCGCGGCGTCGCGACTCGGAGTCGACGTGCGGGCCGACCGCGGTCTCGTCGACGCGAGCCCCCTGCTCGTCGCGAATCACGTGATCCGTACCCAGTTCAGCGGTTTACTCGCGGTCCCGGTCGTGGGTCCCGTGACGCTGCGCGCCATCGGCAAAACAGCGACGTTGAGCGACTCGCTCGAGACCAACCACAAGACGCAAGCGTCGGGGGTGATCGCCGTCGCCGTGACGCCTGCGGCCGAGCTGTCGGCGCAATTCCACCAGATCCACTACGATCATCCGAGCGTCTCGGGGTACTTCGCGCCGTGGCAGCTGCAGGTCGCCGAAGCGGGGACGTACTTCGAGATCGAAACGCCGGGATCGGTCGTCATTGCGGTCGACGGCGGGGCAGGAGTGCAGCGGGTCGCGAAGCAGCGCGGCCAATTCGGCCCGTGGACCGCGGCGTTTCGCCTCTACGCGATGCTCGACGCGTCGCTCGCGCCGGGGCGCGACTTTCGGCTGGAGCTCGACAGCGAGGACTCGCAGGTGGCGACGACCGATGCCGCGGGCGGCCAGGCCACGAGCGGTCAGTGGCGCTATGGATCGGTGATCGCGTCGCTGCGCTGGGCGTTGCCCTAGACTCGGGGTGGCGCCAAAACCCAACGGGGCCGCGACACACGCCGCGGCCCCGTTTGTTTCCCTCGTCAGGCTGCTGCTGGTTCCGGCACGTTGCTCCACTCTGCGACGACCTCGTCCACGGTGCGCAGCTGCCGTTCGGGATCGGTCGCGTACCACGCCTTGAAGTACTCCAGCCCGGCACGATGGGCTTCGTCAGTGAACGCCTGCAGCGCGTCCGTCACCCACACGAGATCGTAGCCACGCTGGAACGCGTCGCCCGACGCATGGCGCGCGCAGCAGTCGGTATGCAGTCCCGTCACGTACAACCGTTTGATGCCGCGCTGCTCGAGCTCGCGCTCGAACGCCGGCGTCAGGAACGGACTGTAAGTCTGCTTCCCGATGACGACGTCACCCGGTTGCGGCGCCACGCCCGGCACGATCTCGGCGTTCCACGTGCCGGCCATCGAGTGGGGCGGCCACTTGCGTAGCTCGCTGTCCGCCGGCGTGTGCGCGTCGGTCGCGTACACCACGGTGACGCCCGCGCGCCGCGCCGCGTCGAGCAGGCGTGCGAGTGGACGCACCATCTGCTGCGCCCGTTTCTGGTACTCGGGGCCCCCGGCGTCGGCAATGACGCCGCCCGCGAACACGAAATCGTTCGCCATGTCGATGACGACCACGGCACTGGGCTGGGCATCGGGGTGTGAGGCTCTGGTCATACGATACGCTCCCATTGGTTGGAGACTCGCGCACCGGGGGGCCGATTGGGCAACGCCTCGGTCCGGCGGAGATGCCGGACCGCTCCCGATGCGGGGCGCGCACGTGCGCGCCGCCGGGGAATATAGCAACGCGTCCGCCGCTCGTTGCGTAGACAGAGGAACCAGGAGGATGTCGTATGTGGAACAAGATCGTAGCACTTTGCATCGGGCTCGCGCTCGTGTCGGCGGTGGTCGCCGGTGCGCAATCGCCGGGAGGTGAGGGCGGCGGCGGAGGCGGGTTCGCGGGACGTCGCATGCAGCGCTTGCTGCAGGGCATCACGCTCACCTCCGAACAGCAGGCGAAGGTCGATTCGATCACGGCCAGGTACCGCGCACAAATGCCGCCGTTTACGCCCGGCGCGCCGCCGGACTCGGCAACGCGCGCGAAGATGCGGGCGCTGTTCGGCAATCAGGACGAGGAAATTCGCGCCGTGCTCACGCCCGACCAACGGAAGGTGTGGGATCAGAACGTGACCGAAATGCGGAACCGCATGCAACAGCGCGCCCCGGGAGATCGCTGAGGCGACATTCGGCTCCCGATCCAGGTGGTTGGCAGTAAGTTGGAGCGATGCCGGCGTGGATCGGGATGGTGGGGCGGGGGACGGCGCTCGGAATGGCACTCGCTGCAGCGCCGATCGTCGCCCCCCTGACGGCCCAATGCGCTGACGGCACCGCACCGCCGTGCGGCGCCGCGGTCCCGCGCACGGCCGGCACGACCGTCGCGGTCCTGTACTTCGACAATCTCTCTCCCGATACCGCCGATGCGTATCTCGCCGATGGAGTCACCGAAGAGCTGATCGTCCGGATCGGTCGCGTGCGACGGCTGGCGGTCTCGTCGCGCTACGCCGTGCGCCGCTTTCGCGGTCGTCGGCTCGAGTATCCCGCCGCCCTCGGCCGGGACTTGAACGTGTTCTATCTGGTGACCGGCAGCGTGCGTCGCTCCGGCGATCACGTCCGGGTGACCGCCGAGCTGATGCGCGTCGCCACCGGGGCACGCGTGTGGGGGGAAGTGTTCGACCGGGAGGAAGGCGACCTTCTGGCGCTGCAGACCGATCTCGCCAGCGACGTCGCGACCGGGATCATCGGGCGACTCGCTCCCGCCGAGCGGACGACGATCGCCGATCGCCCCACCCGGAGCGCGGTCGCCTACGAACACTTTCTCCGCGGCAATTATGCGCTGGCGCAACGCTCGCCCAGCGGTACGCTGACCGCGTTGCAGGAGTACCAGGCCGCGCTCCGCCTCGATCCCGGGTACTCGGCTGCAGGTGCTCGCGCGGCGTTCGCCTACGGTCTGTTTCCTGCTTGGGGGTGGAAGCACCCGACCCTTTCCTCAGATACGCTCGTCGCACGCGGCTTCGCGGCGGCGGATGCTGTGTTGCGGCGTGATTCCGCTTCGTCCGATGCCTGGATGGCGTACGGCCTCCTGCTCTGGCTTCGCCATCCCCGCACATTTCAGGGCGTGATCGAGGCGCAACAGCGGGCGGTGACGCTCGATCCCGGCAATGCGGAGGCACTGAACCTCCTGGGGGTGTCGCTTACCAACGTCGGCCGCGATTCCGCTGCAGTGGTCGCGTTCCGTCAGGCCCTCACGATCGAGCCGGGACGGGCGATCTCGCTCATGCGTCTGGCGGAAGTCGAACTCTTCGCCGGCCGCTTCGAAGAGGCCCGCCGCCTGCTCGACAGCGCGGTGACTTCCGCACCTGGATTCCATGTCGCCTACCTGGACCGGGCCTGGGTCCTGCTGCACTTCGGCGATGTGGCTGCCGCTCGCGCGGACGCTGAGATCGCTCTGCGCCTGGCGCCCGACGACTACGAGGCGACACGCGGTGTTCTGGCCGCGACGCAGGCGGCGTCGGGTGATACAGTGCACGCCCGCGCGGGGCTGGACAGCCTGATCGCACCGTACGATCGGGGTGCCGTCGTCCGCGAGGCGCAGATCTGGAACATCGCCATGCCGTTAGTGACGCTGGGCGATACCGCGCGCGCGCTTGCGCTCATCGAGCGTGCCCGTCCGCGGGGGGCCATGCTGTGGTGGAACTTGCGGTGGCCGGAGTTCGACCCCCTCAGAACGGCGCCGCGCCTGCAACGTGTGGTCGAAGAGTCCGATCCCACGAGCGAGGGGCACTAGTTGGTCGCGGCCGGTCCCGCGCTGATCCTTGCCGCGCTGGTCACTGCCGCGCAGCCTGATTCCGTGGCAGCGCTGCGGTCGGCGCAGCGCGCCCAGCAGGCCTTCGAATCGCGGCGTGGGTTCCTCGCCCCGCGCACGCTGGGGTCTCGCGCTGCCGACGGAGATTGCGACGAGAAGATCGGCCGCTTTTGTTACTGGTATGGCGACGACCGGGTGCCTCTGCCACGCGAGCCCGACGTCATCAAGGTCGCGCGCAAACAGCTGCTCGACCTGCTCGATTCCGCGGCGGCAGAGCTCCCCGGTGACTGGTGGATTGCCGGACAGCGCGTGCGCTATCTCGTCGAGAGCGAGCGGTTTCCCGAAGCCTACGCGGCGGCGCGCGCCTGTCGCGCTGAACCCTGGTGGTGCGAGGCGCTCGAGGGGTTCGCGCGGCACGCGGCGGGCGATGACGCCGCCGCCGACACCGTCTATGCCGCGGCGCTGGCGGATATGCCCGACGCGCTGCGCTGCCGCTGGACCGATCTCACCCCGTTGCT
>CAZXKN010000191.1:0-37644 GCA_964641815.1 uncultured Gemmatimonadaceae bacterium
TGGTCCTCGGTGAGAATGGCGCAGCGGCCGATCGTGAGCACCCGCTCCCCGGGCCAGTGCTTCGCCAGCGCCTCGCGCACGACCTGCTCGCCGCAGTTCAGCTCCATCGGCTTCAGGAACTGCCCGTCGGGCAGCTGGGGAAGTCCGAGCTTCTCGCCCGAGATGCCGATGAATCGCTCTACATGGTCGTACCACGGCGCGATGTCGGCGTAGCGAATCGGCCAGTCGATGGCGATGCCGTCGCGCAGATTCGCCTCGAAGTCGAGATCACTCCAGCGATACACCTGCCGTCCCCACATGATGGAGCGGCCGCCGACCTGGCGCCCGCGCAGGAAGAGGAACGGCTTGTCGGGCTCAGTGGTGTAGGGGTTGTCATGGTCGTTGACGAAGAACTTGGACGACCACTCGTCGCAGGCATAGCACTCGCGCTGGATCGGCTGGTCGGCCATACGCTTCTTGCGGTCGTCGAGGCCGCGGAACCGCATCTGCCAGGGCGGGACGTGCTCCACGTAGTCGGCGGGGGTGACGTTGCGCCCCGCCTCGAGCACCAGCGTGTCGAGTCCCGCCTCGGTGAGCTCCTTGGCGGCCCACCCGCCGGTCATCCCGGAGCCGACGACGATCGCGTCGTACGTCTTGGGCATCGGGAGCCTCACTCCGAAGCGGCGGTATCCGCCGGTGCGCAGGGGACGTAGCGGCCGGGAATGATCGCGTAATGGGCTTCCTGCTGGGCGCCCACTTCGGACGTGAAGTAACCGAACAACGTCACCCACTTGAGGTTCCGGTAGAACGGCTCGGGACCGCGCGTCGCTTCCGGGCTGGCCTTCCAGCGGGCGGCCTCGTCGTCGAAGGCGACGAGCAGCGCCGTCTGCTGCTCCGGCGTGCCCTGGAGGAAGTCCTTGCCGAACGCCGCCCGCGCCCGCACGTCGACGTCGGCCAATCCCTTCAGGAACCGGTCCCGATCCTCGGGATCGAGCCACTCCGCGAGCAGCAGATCGATGAAGGCGTTCACCCCGGCTGCCTTGGCCCCTGGGGTATCGGTCGCGGGGAGGATGAGATCAGTGAGAACGAGGAGGGTCGCGTCTTGCTGCGCGTTGAGCACTCGGCGCGAGCCGTTGACGATCCGTTGGTGCAGCGATCGGCCGAAGGACAGCAGCTCGTCGGGAGCGTAGACGGCCGCGGCGGTGGCCGTCAGCAGTCCCAGAGCGCTACGTCGATCCATCCAGAAGCACTCAGGCGAAGGAGACACTGGGAAATCGCCCCTGCCGGACCGGTGGTCAAGTAGGCGATTGACGGGCCCTTCGCTGGGATATACAATAGAATCAATGGTTGATACTATAGAATCAAACATAACGCAGACGCGGTGGCTCCTCCTGATCCATCAACTCCCGCCCAAGCCCGACTATGTCCGGGTCAAGATCCGGCGTCGGCTGCAGGGGATTGGTGCCGTGGCACTGAAGCGCACCGTGTATGCCCTGCCCGCGAGCGAGCAGTCGCGCGAGGACTTCGAGTGGCTGACCCGGGAAATCGCCGACTTGGGCGGCGCAGCAACGATCTGCGAGGGGAGCTTTCTCGAGCCGGAGACCGACGCCCGGCTGATTGCGGCGCAGCAAGCCGAGCGCTCGCGGGAATACGGGGACATCGCGGCCTCGGCGCAGCGCGAGTCCGGGGACGTCGACCGGCTGAAGCGGCGGCTCGCCCTGGTCACAGGCGTCGATCACTTCGATGCTCAGGGACGGGCCGATGCGGAGGCAGCGATCATGGCACTCGAACAGAGGAAGGCAGGAGCCGACTCCGTGGAGTCCCCGGAGGGAGGAATGCAGGGGCGGACCTGGGTCACGCGGGTGGGGGTCCACGTCGATCGGATCTCGAGCGCCTGGCTGATCGGGCGGTTTATCGATCGGGAAGCACGGTTCCGTTTCGTCGCTCCCAAGAGCTACCGGCCAGAGCCTGGGGAACTGCGGTTCGACATGTTCGAAGGGGAGTTCACGCACGAGGGAGATAGATGCACCTTCGAGACACTATGCCGCCACTTCGCGCTCCGGGACCGCGCCCTGAGTGTCATCGCCGAGATGGTGCACGACATCGACTGTAAGGACGACAAGTTTGGCCGTGAGGAGACTGCAGGATTCCGCCTCGTGATCGACGGGATCGTACGCGCCCACGATGCCGATGAGATCCGCCTGGAGCGCGGGGCGGCCGTTCTCGACGACCTCTACGCGCAGCTCTCACGAGCGCGCGCGTGACGCTCTGGACGTTCCTCGACCGCGCTGCGGGAGCGATCGGCGCCGTCCACACGGCGGCGCCGGCACTCCCGGGGCCGTTGGGACTCGTCGCCTACGCCCGCCTGCGGCGCAGCGGTGCTGACCTTCCGCCCCGCCTGCGTCTGCTTGTGGGCCAGCTCGCCGCCGAGCGCAGCGGGTGCGGCTGGTGTGCGCAGCGCAATCGCCATCTCGCACTGCAGGCGGGGGTGTCGGCAACCGACCTGGACGGAGTGATACGAATCGCCGAGGCTCCGGGCTATTCCGATCCCGAACGAGCAGCGCTCGCCCTCGCCGAGGCAATTACGTGCTTTTCCGAAGCGGCGTCGGGCTTCCCTGGGTCGGTCTTGTGCGAGGCTCGGCGGCACTTCGCCGAGCCGGAGATCATGGCAATCGTGGGCACGGCGACGGCGGAGCATTTCTTCGATGCACGGACGGGGCGGATGGGACGGGACGCGGTGGCAGGATGGTCAACTCCCCGATCCGAGCCCTAAAGGGCCGGCTCGGCGAAGACTCGCTCTGCCCGCGAGCACGCTAGACCCTCTGCCGTCTTCTACCGCCCTCGTCCGCCTTCTTTAGGGAGCTCGTACAGCCACAGGTTCGCCGGATCCCCGAACAGGTCCCTCCCCCGCTCCACCACCGCGATGAACCGCCGCGTCCCGGGAATGGGCGCAATGTCGGTCACGGGCCCTATGCCCGATCCAACCACGAGCGCGTGCGGCACCGCATCCCCGGGTACGAGCCACTCGACCGTCGAGTCCGACGCGGCTGTGATCGCCAGGGGAAGGTCGCCGACGTTGGCGAGGACAGTGACGGAATCGGCGAATACTCCCACGACCGTCGTCGTGTCGACACCCGGCGCCTGATGCAGCAGCGTGGCCGGCGCGCCGAGCTTCACGAGCCACAGTCCGCCGTCTGACGCCGGTGCGTACGCCAGGACGTCCAGTCCGCCGGGCACAATCGAGAACGCCCCCGTCCCGGCATCGAGCTGCGCCAGCGCGAACGACTCGAACGTGGTGTCGGTGTAACGGGTCTGCCCACCGCCTTTGACCTTGAAGATGAATTCGTAGCCGATCAGGAAGCGCAGCGTGTGGTCGTCGACCCAGCTGAGCGCGGAGACGGCGTCGGCGAGACGGCCGTTCGGTGCCGTCCAGATGATCGGCCAGACGAGCGTCCGTCCCATGGGCTGCGTTGCGGATGCCACGGCGACGCTCGTCGACCAGAAGCCGAGCACGCCGAGGAGTGACCCCTGCTGCCACATGTAGGCGACGTGCCGCCCGTCAGGGGAGAGTGACGGCCGGATCCAGGTATCGACGAACGTATCTGCAGGCGTCGCCGGAGGTCCGGGGCACGCCTCCGCCGAGATCGTGCCGCCATCCAGCGGAATAGTGGCGAGGCAGCGCTCCCTGCCCCGTTCTTCAGGATCGAGACGGCTATACGTAATCACGTCGCCGCGCACATTCGGGTCGCGGTCGTCCCCAGGATTGAACGTGAGGCGGCGTGGCACCTCCTGCCCGCGCGGACCGAGCGGTGCGGGGTTCCCCGCGTCGAATGGCCAGGAGTGGTTGCAGCCGCCGATCGCACCACTCGCACACAGGACGGTCAGGACGATCGGTGACTGGCGCCAGGCGCTCATAAGCCGGAAATTACCGCAGGTCGGAGGCCGGACCACACCCCCTGGAGGAATCCTGACGCGTATATCCGGCCGAGCGGCACGGGCGGCGTTGGCGGATATCGGCACCGAGTCGATCCGCATCCTGTTGATCGAGGACAACCCGCGCCACGCCCAGCTGCTGCAGGAGACGATGGGTGAGGTGGTCCCCGCGATCTCGGGGGCGCAGCCGTACGCGCTGACTCACGTGACCGGTCTCGCCGAGGGGCTGGAGCAGCTGCAGTCCCGGGAAGTCGACGTCGTGCTGCTCGATCTCTCGCTCCCCGAAGCGCCGGGGCTCGATGCGCTGGTGCGGATCCGCGAGCGCCACGAGGATACGCCGATCATCGCCCTCACCGGGCGCGGCGAGGACGACCTCGCCACGCAGTCCCTCCAGGCCGGCGCCCAGGATTTCCTGCAAAAAGGAAAGATCGGCGCCGAGATCCTCGCCCGCGCGATCCGCTCGGCGGTGCACATCTCCAATCTGCAGACGGCACTGCGCAGCCTGTCCTTCATCGACGGCCTCACAGGGCTGTACAACCGCCGCGGCTTCGTCACCCTGGGCGAGCCCTACATCAAGCGGGCCCAGCGCCAGAAAGGGCAATTCCTCATCGTCGCGGCGGACGTCGGGGGGCTCAAGTCGATCAACACCCTCGCCAGCTACGATGAAGGCGACGCCGTGCTGCGCGCCGTGGCGGAGATCCTGAAGCGCAGCTTCCGCGACTCGGATCTCCTGGCGCGGATCGAGGGCGGGTCGTTCGCCGCCATGGCCGTCGACGCGACGAGCGACAAGGCGCCGATCATCGCGACGCGGCTGCAGTACAACGTGCAGGAGTGGAATAACCGCACCATCCGCAAATACCAGCTGAAGATCAATCTCGGGTTCACCGAGTTCGACCCCAGCGGCGCGATCGAGGATCTGATGGCGCGCGCGCTCGACGACGGGCGGCGCGGCCGCAAGCGCCGCTCCGGTCCCGCAGGCCGGCGCCGCAGCGAGTGAACGCGCTGCAAATGCTACGAGCCATGATGCGACTCACGCTGCTGCTGCTTGGTGAGAGCCTCATCCTCGGGTGCCGGGAGCGCGTAGCGCGTACACCCCCTCCAGATTCCACGGCGGCGCAGCCCCCGCCCCAAGGGCCCGTTACATCGCCTGGGAGCGCCACCTCCCCGCCCCTGCCGCCAGGAGAGCGCCCTCCCGGGCCGCTTGCCGCCTTCCCGCATGATCGAGACACGCTGCGGTTCCCGCGCGAGCTGCGAGAGGGCGGCGCCCTGATCCCCGTCTGCGGCAGCAGCGTACCGCGTATCAGCGGCGACTCGGTCGGCCCGTTCCGGCTGGACGAGACGATCGCCGAGCTGAAGCGGGCGTGTCCGAAGCTGTTATACGGCTGGGTCGGGATCTCGGACGGCTATCCGGTGCCCACCGTGGCGGCGCGGCTCGGCGGCGCCACGGTCACCGCCTTGGCGTCCGATTCCCTCGAGTCGGCGACGCTCAGCAAGGTGGAAGTGTTGGGACCAGGTCCCCGAACAGCCGAGGGATTCGGGGTGGGATCGACGCTGGCACAGCTCCAATCCGCCTATGGGCAGCCCGAGGCGTCGGAATCGGACTGCGAGCTGCGCGTCTGGTTCGCGCCGCGGCCGGGGCTCGCCTTCCATATGGAGGACCCCCCCGGCAAGAAGCGGGAGTGCGGCTCGCTCGATGAGCCGCCGCTCCCGCCGGACTTGCGCGTGCAGTCGGTGATTCTCGTGCCGCGCTGACGCCTACTGTGCCCCTCGGTGATGATGTGATAGGAGATCAGGTGTTCGGCGGCGGGCAGGATACGCGGGGTGAGCTCCCGCGCCGCTGCTGTTTCGACGCTCCACCGCGACACCGCCTCGACAGCGTAGAACTACGCGCCGTCGAGGCGGACGATACGCAGCAGATCGGACAGTGGGTCCATGACCCACGACGAAGTAACCGACGGGGAGAGCCCCGCCGTCAGTTACACTTCGGCTCGCCTTCCTTCGTCGCCGGCGCGAGCGACGTGCTGCCGATGTAGATCGCGCACGTGTGCAGCGGGCTCGCCAGATTGGTGTTGGTGATCGTAGCGCTCCAGCCGTCCCCCGTCAGCGTGATCGTACCCAGCACGTTGCCGGTCGTCACCGCGTAGCCCGTCCCCAGATCGGTCGTATACTTCACCGAATCGGCGTTGTAGGCCTCTTCGGCCGTCACGAGGTTGCGCAGATCGGTCTTCATGGACGCCATGAGCGCCTTCTGCTTGGTGTTGGCGAACTTGGGGATGGCGATCGAGGCCAGGAAGCCGATGATCACGACTACGATGAGCAGCTCGATCAACGTAAAACCATTACGGCTCATCTCGGCCTGCCGCGCGAGAACGGGAATGCAACTTGGCGCCGCTCCAGAATCGCATTCTGTGATCCACCCCACCACAAGACACCTACACTCCCGCCGACGTCGTACCGAACACTGCGTGATCCATGGCCGGACGGGGGCGGCGTGCGTAAGTTCAACTCCGGCATACGCGACCGTGGCGGAACTAATCCCTCTGGGGGTTCATGGCGAGCACACACGCAGCCGCGAAGTATAGAGCGGAGTGGAGGCGTCAGGTCCGCAGGTTCGAGACGCTGTGGAAGACAGAGCGCGCCAAGCGGCTGCGCGATATCCGGCACCTCGATGCGTTCCTGAAACGGATGAAGCGGCTCAAGCCGAATGACATACGCGGCTTTCGGGTCGCGGTCTCGACACTGCGGAATAGAATCAACTAGCCCCAGCGCTCGGGTGGCGGAACGGCAGACGCGCTGGCCTTAGGAGCCAGTGCCCGCAAGGGCGTGGAGGTTCGACTCCTCTCCCGAGCATCCTGATCGAATACCGAGCAGCCGCGACCTCAGAAGTAGATCGTGGTGGTAAAACTGAACCCCTGAAACAAGAAACCGTAGGACCAGAACGTCACCTTCGGTTGCGCCGAGGAGCGGGTCCACGAGCGCGAGTAGCTGAATGAGGCCGCAGCCCCTCCGCCGATACTGAGATGAGAAGTCAGCAGGTACACCCCACCGAGTTCGCCAAATGCGCCCGCCGTCCACCCGTTCGCACAGTAGCCCCCCACGGCCCGGAACCCCGAAGTACCGGAGCATGAGTGCGTGAACCCGGCGAGCACGCCCAGTGTCTGGTAGCCCGCGACCGCGCGATGGCGTACCTCGTAGAACCGGCGGCCGGCGCGCGCCGTGACCGAAGCCTGCGAGGAGAACTCGTCGGAGACGGTATCGGGAGAGAATTGGGCGGTCGCGTGGGAATGCCCGGCGGTCAGCTGGAGATCCAGCAACCAGGCACGTGTTGGCGATGTGAATCTGACCGCGCCGACGCTTGCGAGGCTTGCGCCGGCGCCGAATTGCAACGCCCACTGCCCCCGACGAAACGGCGTGCTGTCTCGCGGAACGGAATCCTGGGCGGGCAGGGAGCGCGGCGGTGATCCGATCAGCATCGGGATCATCCACAGAGGGACAGACCGCATCACGCCACTCATGCCGTAGCCAATCTAGGTCTCCCCCCGGAAAACAGCGAAGGCGGCCCCACCACCAGGTCGCCTTCGGTCCACCGGCTGTGGCCAGATCGGTTCAGAACGGCAGCCGGTAGCTCAGCCCTCCCGAGTACGTCACGTCGAACATCGTGCGGTGAAATCCCGCCGTATTCCACCGGTACGTCAGCCCCTTCAGTTCACCGAACGCTTCGAGGTGCGTCCGCGGGATCGCGTAGAACATTCCGCCGCCGTACATCAGGGCGGGCCGGGTGAAGGGTTGAAACTGGTCGAGGCCGAGCTGATCCACCGATACCGCCCCGCCCCCCGCGAACAGGAACGGCGCCAGGCCATTCGCGAAGGGGTAGCGTCCTTCCACGTGCGCACCGTAGAAGAACCGGTTTACGTCGTTTCCGGCGAACGTGGGAGCGCCGCGCGTCGGGTTGCGGGTGAACGTGAAGTCGCCGTGCACGGCGAAATACTGGTTCAGTTGCACGCCGAGGCTGGCCCCGAGGTTGTAGCCCGGCATGAACCAGGCCGGGGGGGAGGGCCGCAGGTCGGCCAGATGGTCGGCGCCGCCGCCGTACACGCTCACGACGAGCGCCCGGTCCTGCGCCGCAAGCGTGGCCGCGCCCAGCGCCCAAACGAGCGCGCCGAACGCGAGCCGGGGAGCGAATTTCATAGCACCAGCCTCCTTCGCGACAGGGTTTTCCACTGTCCCGAGCCTAGCCGGGCCACGCTGAAGGCGTGATGAGCAAACCATGATGAATGGCGTAACTTTTCCGCGATGACCGCCAGCTGGCATGCCCTCGCCGACATCGCGATCCGCACGTCGGTCGTGTACCTCACGCTGCTCATCGGCCTCCGCCTCACGGGCCAGCGCCAGCTCGGCCAGATGTCGTCCTTCGACCTCGTGCTGTTGCTCATCATCTCGAACGCGGTGCAGAACGCGATGGTCGGCCCCGACACGAGCCTCGTGGGCGGCCTCGTCGCCGCCGCGGTGCTGATCCTCTGGCACCAGGTGATCGACCGCGTGCGCCGCTATAGCCGGAGCGCGTCACGGCTGATCGCCGGCGAAGGGATCATGCTGATCAACAACGGCACGGTCCTCACCGAGCACCTGGTGCGCGCCGGATTGACGATGGACGAGCTGCAGCAAGCGCTGCGCGAGCACGGCGTGGGACGCGTAGCGGACGTCCGGCTCGCGGTGCTCGAGCCGGACGGCGCCATCAGCGTGATTCGCTTCGACGATCTGAAGCCGGAGGCGCACAACCAGCCACATCACAGAATACGGGCGATTCGGAGGGGAGAGGACCGGTGACCGGATCCTTGCCGTCGCCCGAGTGGGCGACACGCTGAAGCGTGTGCCTCGACCAGCACTGCGCTATAGCGCAGTGATTTGTGAGGCACACCCTTCAGGGTGTCGTTCTCAGGAAACGATCTAGTTCTTGCCCCCCACCGGCGCCGGCTTCCTCAATTCGACTGTGCCCGGAGTAATCGACAGTCCGGCACCCGCCACAGCGCCGAGCGCGTCGTGCGCGGCCTGGAGCTCCTTCTGGAGTGCCGGGGCGAACATCGCGTACACGTCGTAGACCTGCTGCGGCGGGCGGCCGTCGGCCGACTCCGCCATCCCGAAGAGGGAAGAGATCCGCTCCACCGGACGCCCCGCGTAGACCAGCTCGTCCTCCACGTCCTGCAGCCGACCCTGGTACAGCGAATCCTCTGCCGCCCACAGCCGGTCGCGCAGCGCCTGCGCCCGCGTCGCCGCCTCGCCCGAGAGCGTCCGGTCGTCGAGCTGAGCGCGCGCATTGCGCAGCGCCACGATCGTGCTGGTCGCGGCGTTGACGGTGTCCCGGATCTGCCGCAGCAGCCGGAACTGCTGCGCCAGGGCGGCCGGCGTCGCGTGGCCCCGCGGGTCGGGGCGCACCACGAGCGGCACGACGTACGTGTCGTTGCCCACGTGCAGCCGCAGCCGATAACGCCCGGGCAGCGCCATCGGGCCGTCGGTGGCGATGTCGCGCATGCCCCAGAACGACTGCGCGCTGGGATAGCGCAGACTCCATGCGAACCGGTTGAGCCCCGCCTTGTTGGGGAGCCGTGGTTCGGGCGCCGGCCGGTGCGGCCACGGCTTGTCATCGTCCTTCAGCGTGTCGCCCAGGATCGAATCGACTTTTGTGCTGTCGGTGATGCCGGCCTGGTGCAGACTGTCGGTGCGCGCCTTCTTGCCCGCTTCTCCGGCGAGGCTGTCGGCGCGCGTCAGCGAATCCTGCGCGCTCGAGAACGAGCGGATCACCGCGCCGGCTGAATCGAGCACGTCGAGCGTGATCGTCTGGTTGGCCGTTTTCAGCGAGTAGTAGATCACGGCCCCCGAGGGCGGGTTCTTCCCCACCGGATGCGCCGCATTGTCGCCGAAGCCGCCGCTCTGACCCCAGTCCACGCGGTAGGGCGAACGGGGCCGGTACAGGTGGCCGCTCGCCGCCAGCGTCGAGTCCGCGAGCTGCTCGAGTGGCGAGATGTCATCGAGAATCCAGAACGACCGCCCGTGTGTCGCGGCGATCAGGTCGCCGTCCTTGATGGCGAGATCGTGCACGGGCACGATCGGGAGATTGCGCCGCAGCGACTGCCACAGCGCCCCGTCGTTGAAGGAGACGTACACGCCGCGCTCGGTGGAGGCGAACAACAGGCCGCGGCGCACCGGGTCTTCCCGCACCGAGCGCGCGAACTCGGTGGCCGGAATCCCGGTGACGAGCTTCGTCCACGTCTTGCCGTAGTCGGTCGTCTTGTAGATGTAGGGCGCCTCGTCCTGCATCTGGTAGCGATTGGCGGCCACGTACGCCATGCCCGGCGCGTAGTGCGACGGCTCGATGATCGACACGCGGGTGAAGTCGCCGAACCCGGCGGGGGTCACGTTGGTCCAGTGCAACCCGCCGTCCCGCGTCAGGTGAATCAACCCGTCGTCCGAGCCGACCCAGATGAGCCCTTTGACGAGCGGCGACTCGGCGAGGGCGAAGATGGTGGCGTAGTACTCGGCGGTCGTCTGATCGAGCGTGATCGGGCCGCCCGACGGACCGAGCGTCGCCGGATCGTGGCGGGTGAGATCGGGCGACACCGCCGTCCAGCTCTTGCCTTCGTTCGTCGTCTTGAACAGCACGTTGCCGCCGATGTACATCGTGTTCGGATCGTGCGGCGAGATGAGCAGCGGCGCGGTCCACTGGAACCGGTACTTCCCTTCCGACGCCGGATGTCCGTCGGGGGCATCGGGCCACGGGTTCACGATCTGCCCCGTATTCGTGTGGTGGTCGATGCGGATCAGGAACCCGGAGTTGTCGCCGCCGAAGGTGACGTCGGGGGTGTCGGGCCGAGCCTGAATGAACCCCGATTCTCCCGAGACGTCGTACCACTGCGACCGGTCGATGCCGCCGGGCCAGCGGCTCGGCCCGCACACACCGGAATTGTCCTGCTGCGCGCCGCACACTCTGTACGGGAAATGGGTCGTCGTCGCCACGTGGTAGAACTGGGCGGTCGCGAAGTCCTGGTCGCTCCAGGTCGTGCCGCCGTTGATCGATACGGTCGCACCGCCGTCGTCCCCCATGATCATCCGCTCGGGATCGTTGGGAGCGATCCAGAGATCGTGCGTGTCGCCGTGCAGGACGTTGATCTGTTGAAACGTCCGACCGCCGTCCTTCGAGCGATAGAAGATCACGTTGGTGGCGTAGATCTCGTTCGAGTCCTTGGGGTCGGCGTAGATCTTCATGTAGTACCAGGCGCGCACCCGCAGCTTGTGGTCGTGGTTGATCCACGACCACGTGGCGCCGCCGTCGTCGGAACGGTAGACGCCGCCCGAATCGGCCTCGATCAACGCCCACACGCGCGCCGGTTTCACCGGCGACACGGTGATCCCCATGTTGCCGAGCACGCCCGTGGGGAGCCCGGGGTTCCTGGTCAGCTCGGTCCAGTGTGCCCCGGCGTCGGTCGACTTGAAGATGCCGCTCCCCGCGCCGCCCGACGTGAGCGTCCACGGCCGGCGCCGCGTTTGCCACAGCGTCGCATACAGCACGTCGGGGTTCGAGGGATCCAGGATCAGATCCGACGCCCCCGTTGAATCGTTGCGGAACAGGACCTTGTTCCACGTCTTGCCGCCGTCGGTCGACTTGTAGACGCCGCGGTCGGCCGAAGGGCCGAACGGATCGCCCTGCGCCGCGACGTAGACGATGTCGGGGTTCGTGGGGTGCACACGGACGCGTGCGATCTGGCGCGTGCCGGCGAGGCCGAGCGCCGTCCAGGTCTTGCCGCCGTCGGTGGTCTTGAAGACGCCGTCGCCGCGCGACACGTTGCCGCGGATCGGGAATTCGCCCGTACCCACGTAGACGATGTCGGGGTTCGAGGCGCTGACGCCGAACGCGCCGATCGTGCCGCCGAAGTACTTGTCGGCCGCAGCCGACCAGGTGTCGCCGCCGTCGGTGGATTTGAAGACCCCGCCGCCCGTCGTCCCCATCCAGTACTCATGCGGCCGCGCCGCCGAGCCCGCGACCGCAGCGGTGCGGCCGCCGCGGAAGATGCCGATCTCGCGCCAGGTCAACCCGGCGAAGACGGTGCTGTCATAGACCGCCTGAGCGCGCCCCACGATCGGGACGGCGAGGAGGAGGGCGGCGAGCGTGAGCGGGAGACGGCGGTCGAACACGGGAACCTCGGGGTATGAGGTGCTGGATGTCAGGTGTTAGGGGCGAAAAAGTAACTCCGCTCCAGGCAACCTGACACCCGACACCTGCCACCTGACCCCTGACACCTTTCACCCCTGGTTAGATTTCCCCGCGACATGCCAGACATTCTGATCACCAAGACCGCTTCCGAACCCGGTGCGGCGTCGCTCGCTGTAACGGTCCCGCCCGACCGCGTGCGCGAGGCCGAGCATCTCGCCACCCGCGCCTACCAGGCGCGGGCGCGGCTCCCCGGCTTCCGCAAAGGCAAAGCGCCCGAGGCGATCATCAAGAAGCAGTTCGCGGCCGACATTCGCGAGCAGACGCTGCGCGACCTGATCCAGGCGAGCTGGCGCCAGGCGCTGGAGCAGGAGCCGCTCAAGCCGATCGCCGACCCGCACATCCACGACCTCAAGTGGGAGGACGGCGCGCCGGTCACCTTCACCTTCCACGTCGAGGTGAAACCGGAACTCACCCTGACGCGGCTCGGCGGGTTCACGCTGCAGCGCGAGGTGAAGCCGGTGACCGAAGCGCAGGTCGAGGAGCAGCTGCAGACGCTGCGCGAGCAGCGCGCCACGTGGAATCCCGTGACCGGCGAGCAGCCGAAACCGAAGGAGCTGGTGCACGTCACGATCGCCCAGCGCGAGGGCGAGACCGCCAAGGACCAGCAGCCCTACCAGTTCGTGCTGGGCGAAGGGCGCGCGATCCCCGAGGTCGAGGAGAAGATCCTGGCGATGCGTCCGGGGGAGACGGTCGACGCCACCGTGCGCTTCCCGGAGGACTTCCCGGAAGAAGCGAAGCGCGGCCAGACGCGCGACATCCGTCTCACGCTGCACGAAGTGAAGCGCCAGGAGCTGGCGGCGCTGGACGACGCCTTCGCGCACGAGATCGGCGACTTCGATTCGCTCGACGCGCTGCGCCGCGCGGTGCGCGAGGATCTCGACGCGGAGGCGACGCGCGAGGCCGACGCCCACGTGCGCGCCGATCTCATTGCCCAGATCGTCGCGGCCAACAGCGTCGTCGCGCCGCGGCCGCTGATCGAGCGCGTGACGCTCACCTACGCGCAGGCGTACGGCATCGGGGAAGACCGCCTGCCGCAGTTCGCAACGGAGTTCCGGCCGCTCGCCGAGCAGCAGGTACTGCGCGACCTGGTGCTCGACTGGGTGATCGAACAGCACCACCTCCGGGCGACCCCGGAGGAGCTGGACCAGAAGATCGCCGAGCTGGCGTCACGGCGGAGCTCCGATCCGGCGGAGCTCAAGGCGTCGCTGGAGAAGAACCGGCGGCTGCGCGAATTGGAGCGCAGCCTGACGGAAGACAAGGCTTTCGCCTTCCTGCTGCCTCAGTCCACCGTGGAGTCCGCACCGCGATGAGCACCATCTATCCGCCCTACATCATCGAGCGCTCGAGCCGTGGCGAGCGCACCTACGACATCTTCAGCCGGCTCCTGATGGACCGCATCGTGTTTCTGGGGACCGGCATCAACGACGACGTCTCGAACATCATCATCGCCCAGCTCCTGTTCCTCGACGCCGACAACCCCGAGCGCGATATCTATCTCTACATCAATTCGCCCGGCGGCCTCGTCTCGAGCGGCATGGCCATCTACGACACGATGCAGTTCCTGCGCGCGCCGGTGAACACGATCTGCATGGGGATGGCGGCGTCGATGGGATCGTTCCTGCTGACCGCGGGAACGAAAGGCAAGCGCTCGGCGTTACCGCATGCCCGCATCATGATGCACCAGCCGTCGGGCGGTGCGCAGGGGACGGCGGCCGACATCGAGATTCAGGCGCGCGAGATTCTCTACCTGCGCTCCAAGCTGAACGAGCTGTACGCGAAGCACACCGGGAAGGCGCTGGACGTGATCGAGAAGGACATGGACCGGGACCGTTTCATGTCGGCCGAAGAAGCCCGGGAATACGGCCTTATCGACCATGTGATCACGAACTTCAAGGAAATGGATGACGGGAAGAAGAAGCCCTGAGCTTGCGCCGGGGGGGCCACCCTTCCCATACTAGGAGTCCCATGTCGCACGATAAGCACCTCCGCTGTTCCTTCTGCGGGAAGTCGAAGGATTCGGTCCGGAAATTCATTTCCGGCCCGTCTGTCTACATCTGCAACGAGTGCATCGCGCTGTGCAACGAGATCCTCGCCGAAGACGAAGAGCGCGAAGTCTCCGAAGCGATCACCCAGGTCCCCACGCCGTCCGAGATCAAGGACGTCCTGGACCAGTACGTCATCGGGCAGGAAAAAGCCAAGAAAACCCTCGCCGTCGCCGTCTACAATCACTACAAGCGCATCAACTCCCACTCGGCGAAGGACAACGAGGTCGAGCTCGACAAGAGCAACATTCTCCTGATCGGGCCGACGGGCGTGGGCAAGACGCTGCTGGCGCAGACGCTGGCGCGGATCCTCGACGTGCCGTTCACGATCGCCGACGCGACGACGCTCACCGAGGCCGGCTACGTCGGTGAAGACGTGGAGAACATTCTGGTGCGGCTGCTGCAGGCCGGCGACTTCAACGTCGCCGACTGCGAGCGCGGCATCGTCTACATCGACGAGATCGACAAGATCGCGCGCAAGTCGGAGAATCCGAGCATCACGCGCGACGTGTCGGGCGAAGGCGTGCAACAGGCGCTGCTCAAGATCCTCGAAGGCACAGTGGCGAGCGTGCCGCCCCAGGGCGGCCGCAAGCACCCGCAGCAGGAATACATTCAGGTCAACACCAAGGACATCCTGTTCATCTGCGGCGGCGCGTTCGACGGCCTCGAGAAGATCATCGAGGCACGCACCGGGCGGCGCCGCATCGGCTTCACCAAGGAAGACATCGCAGCCGGTGTCGTCGAGAAAGTGAAGAAGAACCCCTTCTCCGACGTCGAGCCCGACGACCTGCTGCGCTACGGATTGATCCCCGAGCTGGTGGGCCGGCTGCCGGTGACCGTGCCGCTCGACGCCCTCGATGAGGACGCGCTGGTGCGGATCCTCGTCGAGCCGAAGAATGCCCTCACCAAGCAGTACCAGAAGCTGTTCGAGCTCGAGACGGTGCGGCTCACGATCGAGAAGGAAGCGCTGCGCGAGATCGCCAAGAAGGCGCTCAAGCGCGGCACCGGCGCCCGTGGCCTCCGGGCCATCCTCGAAGAAATGATGACCGACATCATGTTCGATCTGCCGAGCCGCGATGACGTCCGTGAAGTGGCGGTGACCCGGGAGACCGTCACCGAGGGCCGTACCCCGCTGCTCGTGACCGAGCGGGCGCGCCACAAGAAAGAAGCCTGACCGAACCGCCTGCCCCCCGTTTCATCGGCGCCGTCCCCCGCGCCGACGTCACGCTCGATCCGCCGCTCTCCGAAGTCGCCTTCATCGGCCGCTCCAATGTCGGGAAATCGAGTCTCATCAACGCCCTCCTGGGGCGCAGAGTGGCGAAGGTGTCCGGCACGCCGGGGAAGACGCGGGCCATGAACGTATACGTCATCGGTCATCGGTTGTCGGTTATCGGTCACAACCGATTACCGATGACCGACAACGCCTTTTATATCCTCGACCTCCCCGGCTACGGCTACGCGCGCGCTTCCAAGACCGAGCGCGCCGCCTTTGCCGGTTTGCTCCGCCACGTCCTCACCCGCCCACGCCTCGCCGGGATCGTCTGGCTGCTCGATATCCGCCACGACCCCTCTGCCGGTGACCGCGACATGCAGGACCTCCTGGCGGGCGTCGGGACCCGCGTGCTCGCCGCGGTGACGAAGAGCGACAAGCTGTCGCGCACGCGCCGAGTGGAGCACGCCCGCGCGCTGCAGCAGGCGCTGGGACTGGACGACGACCAGCTCGTGGTGACGAGCGCGCAGACCACAGAGGGACTCGACGAGCTGCGGGAGGCCGTCGCGGCACTGGTGTCGTGAGCCCCGCTGCGATGCGCGTCGCGTTCGTCAGTCATCACCCCCACCTGCGAATGGGGGGGCAGCGCAGCATGGCGCTCTTGATCGAGCATCTCGATCGCGCCGTCGTCCGGCCGCTCGTCATCTGCCCCGGCCCGGGACCGCTCGCGGAACACCTCGCCACCCTCGACTGTCCGGTCGCGTACATCCCGCTCCACCACATCAAGCCCCGCACCCTCGGCGCCGTGTGGCGCTCCAGCCGCCGCATCCGCGCACTGCTCGAGGAACGCGCGATCGACATCATCGCCCCCGATGCCCCGCGTGACGCCTTCACGAGCGGCCTCGCCAAGATCGCCACGCCGACCAAAATGGTCTGGTTCGTGCGCCTCACCGTCCGCCACAACCTCGACCCGGTCCTGGTCCGGATGGCGGATGGCGTGATCGGCGTCTCGGACGACGTACGGCGACGCTTCTCCCGCCGGTCGCGCGTCGCGGCGCGCTATCGCACGATTCTGGACGGCGCGGATCTGGACCGGTTTCGGCCGGTCGAGGATCGCGCCGCGCCGCGGCGCATGCTCGGCATTCCCCTGGACCGGCCCGTGCTCCTGTTCGTGGGACAGATCAAGGAGGCCAAGGGAGTGCTCGACATCGTGGACGCGATGGCGCGACTGGGGACGGGAGCGCGCCCCGGGCAGGAGCCCATCCTGTTCGTCATCGGTACGCCGGACCCGCCGGCGATCCTCCAGGAGATCGCCGGTCGCGCTCGGGCGGGAGGCATCGCCGACCACATCCGGGTCCTCCCGCAACAGGAGGACATCCAACGGTGGATGCAGGCCGCGGACGTGCTCGTGAGTGGGTCGCACCAGGATACCGAGGGGTTGTCACGGGTGCTGTTCGAGGCCATGGCCTGCGGCGCCGTGCCCGTGGCGACCGACATTCGCGGCAACCGTGAGGCCCTCACCCCGGACACCGGCATACTCGTTCCCGAGCGCGATCCCGACGCGATTGCGGCTGCGGTGGGGAGCTTGATCGCGGCGTCGCCCGAACGACGGGCCGCCTTGCGCGCCGCCGGACTGCAGAGCGCTCGAGAGCGCTACGACATCCGGAAGCAAGTCCGCGCGGTAGAGGCGTTTCTTCGAGGCGTCGTGCGCGGCTCCCTTGCGTCGTCCTCCGGCGGGGACGAGACTTCGGCGCATGATGCGTAGCGCTCCGCTGCTCGCCCTCGTCGTGCTGGCGGCCTGCCTCCCCGGCACGCACGCGGGCGCGCAGGGCGCGGCGCCGGCCGCCCTGGGCGACACGGTGCCGCCGGGATTCGGCTCGCTGCGGCGCGACGACATCACGCTGCGCTTCGCCACGGCGCAGCTGCAGCTGCAGATCCTCCCGCTGGACGAGCGTGTCATCCGGCTGCTCGCGCCCGATACCTACCGGTCGCTGGAGCAGCTGATCCAGAGCAAGCAGAAGGATCTCACCGACGCAGGCGCTCACGCCGGTGTCGCCAATCCCACGCTCGTCCTCGTGACCTTTTACGGCCAGGCGCCGGGGGCCCGCTTCAACCCCGAGGACGTGCAGATCCAGAGCCGCGGCCGCCTGTTCCGGGCGCAGGCGACGGTGCCGCTCTCACCGACGTGGGGCGCGCTGCAGCTCGACCTGCGCCAGCAGGCCGTGGCGATCTATTTGTTCGAGGAAGGGCTCACCTGGTCGGAGGACGCCTCCGCCAACTATCAAGGCACGCAGGCTTCGTGGAGTCATTCGTTCCAGCTGCTGCAGCAGGAGCGCGCCCGGGTTCGTGCGAGAGCGCAGTCCCAGCCCGGACCCTGAAACCAAAAGGGCGTGAGAGGTGAGAGGTGAGAGAATGACCCCCGCTCACCCAGACCGCTCACTTCTTACCGCTCACCGCTCCCGCATCGAGTCAGCCAGCGTTACTCGTCCATCCAAGTCCGGGCTCCAGCGCACGCCATCATCCACGCACACCACCGACGTGTGGACGCGCGGAGCGAGCGCGAGCGCGCTGTCACACCCCACCACATAGAACGCCGCCGACCAGCCGCCGGCAGCGGCCGCACTCGACGCCATCGCGGCGACGACGCGCGTGCGGGTCGCGGGCTTCCCGGTGCGCTGGTCGAGCAGCTCGTCGCCGGCCTCCGCCACCGACATCGCGCTCACCGCCCATGTCCCGGGCGGGATCGTGAGCGTGGCCCGCGGCGTGAGGGTGTGGTCGGGATCGACGATCCCCACCACCCGCGCTCCCGACCAGTCGGAATGGATCAGGTATTGCCCCCCCGAGCTGATCACGGCGCTGTCGGCGGCCCCGTGGAGCGCGGCGAGCGCACGATCGAGCGCGTACCCGCGGCCCAACTCGCCGAGGTCGAGGTGCAGCTTCCCAACCAGGGTGATGGTGTGCCGCAGCGTGTCGACGGAGAGCGCGCGGAAGTTCTTGGCCGTGGGGTCGAACGCTCCACCCGACGCGCGGGCCAGCTCGAGCGAGCGCAGCACGAGCTGCGCGAGCCCGGGTGAGACGCCCTGGGTTCCAGGCCGGTCGCTGACGCCGGCCAGCGCCGTCTCGATCGCCGCAGCGGAATCGAGCGCCGCGGCGACGGCGTGGTCGAGCCGCTGTGAATCCGGTCCCCAGGCGGCGACGGAAACCAGCACGCCCCGCGTTTCGCGGACGCGGGCGACATAGGGGGTGGCGCGATGGCCGCAGCCACCGACGCAGGCGAACACGACCACCGCCACCAGGGCAACGGGGCGCATCTCTCGGGCAGGCCGGGTCTTGGGCGACGGGTCGATCCTGTAGCGCTGCATATGGTTAGGGAAAACTATACTTTTATCGGTCGTGTCCCTCGTCTGGTTCGTCGTCCTTCTCGGTGTTGGCGCCGCGGGCAGCATCATGGTCTGGGGCGTACACCGTCTGCGCCAGCGCTATCGCACGCTGGAACGCGACCGCCAGCGCACCGCCGACGAGCTGAACCGCCGTCTCTCCGAGCTGTTCTGGCTGCAGGAGCTGTCCTACGTCCTCTCCGAATCGATCCAGCTGGAGCGCATCGTGGAGCAGGTGGTGCGCTACGCGATGCGGTTCATCGATGCCCGCGGCGCCCTGGTGGCGCTCGCCGGCGAGAATCCCGACGACCCGCTCACCATCGCCGCTGCCGAGGGTTCGCTCGCGGAGCTGAAGGGGACGACCGTCCCCGCCGGCGATCCAGGACTCGTGGCGCGGTCGTCGCGCAGCGAGCGGCTCGAGCTGATCCGCAACAGCGAAACCGGGGCGGCGCTGGCGAGCGGCGCGCGCGTCGAGTCGGCGGCGGCGGTGCCGCTGCGGGCGCACGGCGTGGTGGTGGGCTCGCTCGTCGTGGCGGAGCCGCGCGGCGGCGCCCTCGCCCCCGACGACGTGCGCCTGCTCTCGACCGTGGCCACGCACGCCGCGGTGGCGCTCGCCAACGGCCGGTTCTTCGATCAGGTGCGGCGCGGCAAGGAGCAGTGGGAGACGACGTTCGACGCCCTGTCCGAGGGGCTCGCGGTCGTGGACGAGATGGGACAAATCCGCCGCGCCAACCGGTCGCTCGCCCTGATGCTGAGCCAGCCGCTCCCCGACGTCATCGGCACGCATCTGTGCCACGCCCTGCTGGGCCGGTCGCATGCGCTGGTGCAGATGCTCGATGAGGTACGCCGCGGCGAGCGCCCCGCGCCGCTGATCGAGCGCTCCGAGGTGAGCGGCCGCACGTTCCGCATCAATGCGGCGCGCATGGCGGAAGCGCGGGTGGATCAGACGGCGGTGGTGCTGGTGCAGGACGTGACCGAGCAACAGGCGATGGAAGCGCAGCTCATCCAGAGCGAAAAACTCGCCACGGTGGGACAGCTCGTCTCGGGAGTGGCCCACGAGCTGAACAACCCACTCACCTCGATCGCGGGCCTGTCCGAGTTCCTGCTGGAGCAAAAGGTGCTGGGGCCCGGCGACCGCGGGCACTTGAAGGTGATCCACGAGCAGGCGGACCGGGCGGGCCGCATCGTGCGCAACCTCCTCACCTTCGCCCGCAAGGGACCCGCAGAGCGCGTGCGGCTGGACATCAACGACCTCGTGCAGCGCACGCTGCTCCTGATGAGCTACGACCTGCGGCTGCGCGACGTCGACACCCAGATCGTGCTCCCCGACGGCCTCCCCGACGTGATCGGCGACCGCCACGCGCTGCAGCAGGTGGTGCTCAACCTGCTCACCAACGCCGCGCAGGCCGTGGGGGATCTCCCGGAAGGCCGCACCCGCGCCGTCCGCATCGACACGTGGGCGGACGGCATGGTCCACCTGCGCGTGAGCGACACGGGGTCCGGGGTGCCCGAACGCCTCGAGCGCCACCTGTTCACCCCGTTCTTCACCACTAAAGAGCCGGGGCACGGGACGGGTCTGGGACTGTCGATCTCGTACTCGATCGTCGAGTCGCACGGCGGGCACTTGAGCTACGAGCGCACGCCGGGCGGCGGCGCGTCGTTCCGCATCGACCTGCCGACCGCCCCCGCGGCGCGCCCGGCGCCACCGACCCCGCCGCCACCCGAGCCGCTGCTACCGCCCGCGTTCGCCAAGCGCTCGATTCTCCTGGTGGACGACGATCCCGCGGTGCGTCGTCTGGTGCAGGCGTTGTTCGGTCGCGAGGGCCACCTCGTCCACGTGGCGAAGACTCCGGACCAGGCATTCGCCATGGTGCGCGAGCGCGGCTACGACCTGGTGCTCGCCGACGGACAGGTCAGCGCGAAGGGGAAGTTGTTCGTGGAGGAGCTCGTCACGCTGCATCCTGAGCTCAAGACCCGCATGCTCGTCGCCACGGGCGACGTGCGCCCCGTGACCGAAGAGGCGCTGGAGCGCCTCGGCCTGCGTTACGTGCGGAAGCCCTTCAACCTGCGCGATCTGCGCGAGGAAGCGGCCCGGCTGTGGGCGGCGGTGCTGTCGTAAGCCTCTGACGGCCAGCCGTAGGTCGAGAGATTCACCGCGCCGCCGGGCGCGAACTTCACCCCTTCCCGCAGCAACAGCGCCCGCTGCAGCACCGCGCTGTGATCGGTCGCGAGCGAAATGCGTCCGGCTGCGTTGATCACGCGCCACCACGGGACATCGTTGTCCTCGGCGAGTGCCGACAGCGCCCACCCGACGGTGCGTGCGGCGCCCGGCCGCCCGGCGAGTCGCGCGACGATCCCGTAGGTCGCGACGCGCCCTTTGGGAATGTGGCGGACGATGCGGTAGATGCGGTGGTAGAACGGATTCACACGACGGGGAGCGTGTGCGGCGACGACCAGCTGAGTTTGTACATCGGTGCGGACGGCACCATGGTCACCGTCGGAGAAGAGGCTCGCCTAGGATACCCGCAGCACATCGTCCAGCAAGCCCCCGTCGCCACCCCCCACTATTGACAAAACGTCGTCCAGTGCTCTGCGCTCCCGGGGCCAGGCGAAGCGGCGCGCGGCGTCCGCCGGTTGCAGCCAACACCAGTCGTCGTGCTCGTCGGACAGACGCGGCTCGGCGTCCGCCGCGACCATCGCGGCGAATGCGGGAATGATCGCGAGCTCGTCGACGGCATGGAGATAGAACCCTTCGATGCGGCTGAGATTGTAGAACCGCTGCGGCTCGAGCCCCGTCTCCTCGCGCAGCTCGCGCAACGACGTCTGCACCGGCGTTTCGCCCGGCTCGATCGTGCCGTGCACCGTTTCCCACGATCCGGGGTTGCGGCCGCCGGGGGCGCGCCGCAGCAGCAGCACCTCGAGCCGGTCGCCGGCACCGCGCAGCACGAACGTATCGACGAATTTGACCTGAATCGACGTCACGCGGGACGGCGCCGTCCCAGCACCGCTTCGAGCCGCGCCGACAGGGCGCGCGCCCGGAACGGTTTCTGGAGGAAATCGTCGGCGCCGAGCTCGAACACGCGCACCTCGTTGTCTTCGTCGCCCTTGGCGGTCAGCACGATCACCGGAATCCCCGCCGTCGCCGGGCGCGAGCGCAGCTGCGACAGCACGCCGTAGCCGTCGAGCGCGGGCAGATTGAGGTCGAGGACGATGATGTCGGGCCCGATGCGGTCGACCTGATCGAGTGCCTGGACGCCGTCGCGCGCCTCGGAGACCTCGTAGCCGTCCCGCTCCAGCAGATCCTTGAGCACCTTGCGCAGGCTGTCCTCGTCGTCGACGAGCAGCACCTTGCGGGCCGGCCCCTCGCGTCCGGCTCGACCTCCCGGAACTTCCTCCAGCAGCTCGAAGCTCGCGCCGAAGTGCTCGGGCACGGCCGGGGGAGGGGCCGCGGCCGGTGGAGCGGGCGATGGGCGACCCGGGGAGGGCGGTGCGGCTGGCGCTGCCGTGGCGTTGCCGCCGCTGCGGCGAGCCGGCTCGGTGCGCTCCTCCTCCGGTGGGACGTCGACCACGCGGAGCAGCTCGTCGATCGTCGATTCGCCGCGCAAGACGTGCGCCAGCCCGCTGTGCCACAAGCCGAGCATCCCGCTCTTGCGCGCCGCCGCCGCGATCCGGTCCGCCGGTTCCCCGGCCGCGATGCGCCGCTCGATGTCGGCCGTCATCGTCAGCACTTCGAGAATGGCCAGGCGGCCCCGGTACCCCGTCATCGCGCAGTCGGGGCATGCTCCGGCCCGATACAGCGTGGTGCCGTGCGGGATCCAGCGCTTCAACTGGTCGGGCGCTGCGTCGGTGTGCGGCTCCCGGCAGGTGGGACAGAGCCGTCGCATCAGCCGTTGCGCGATCACCCCGCGCAACGCGGCCGCGATCTTGTATGCTTCCACGCCGATGTCGACGAGCCGGGTGACGGCGTTGGCGGCGTCGTTGGTGTGCAGCGTCGAGAGCACGAGGTGACCCGTGAGCGATGCCTGCGTCGCGATCTGGGCCGTTTCTTTGTCGCGGATCTCCCCGACCAGGACCACGTTGGGGTCCTGGCGCAGGATCGACCGCAGCGCCGCCGCGAAGGTGAGCCCCGTCTTCTCCTGCACCTGGACCTGAACGATTCCCGGGATGCGGTATTCGACCGGGTCCTCGACGGTCACGATGTTCACGCCCTCGCTCTTGATCTGGTTGATCATCGAGTAGAGGGTGGTCGTCTTCCCCGACCCCGTCGGCCCGGTGACGAGGATGATGCCCTCGTGGTACTGCAGCAGCTTGTTGACGGCTTCCGTCTCGTTCGGGAGCAGTCCCAGCGAGTCGAGAGACTTGACGGTGGCCCGGGAATCGAGAATACGGATGACGACCTTTTCGCCGTGCGCTGCCGGCAGGGTCGACACGCGCAGGTCGATGGGCTGCCCGTTCACGGCGACCCGGGCCCGCCCGTCCTGGGGCCGCAGCCGGTCGGCGATGTCGAGCGAGGACATGATCTTGATGCGGGAGATCAACGGTAATCCGGCGGCGCGCGGAATCTTCATCACCTGGCGCAGCACCCCGTCGATGCGATAGCGCACCGCGATCCCGCCCTCTTCCGGCTCGACGTGAATGTCGCTGGCGCGCGTGATAATGCCTTCAGAGAGGATCAGGTCCACCAACTTCACGACCGGCCGCTCGCTGGCGGCTGCTTCGGTGATGTTGTATTCGTCGACCGCTGTTTCTTCTTCGAGTTGCACCAGCTCGGCCGACTGCCCCATGTTCTCGAGCAGGCGATCGAGCGCCTTCTCCGGGCGATACTGCTGCTCGATCTGCTCGGCGATCTTCGACGGCGCGAGCAGCGTCAGCCGGATCTCGCGGGCGGTGGCGAAGGCGAGCGTCTTCTCCATGTCGAGGTCGAACGGATTGGCCGTCGCGATTTCGAGGTAGGAGTTCGTCTCCCGCACCGCGAGCACCCGGTAGCGACGCGCCAGGGCTTCCGGGAGGACGGTCCGCACTCCCTGATCGAGCTGGCTCAGGTCGGCGATGCGCAGCCGGTAGCGCGCGGCCAGCTTTTCGAGAATCTCGTCGTTGGTGGCGAGCTTCTCCTCGACCACCGTCTCCCACAGCGTTTTCCCCGGCTCGGCCTTGGCCCGCAGCTCGGCGAGGCGCTCCGGCGTGAGCGCCTCCAGCGACTGAGCCAACCACTCGTCGGGGAAGAGGGTGTCGGACATGGAGTTCACGTAACCTAGCGGGGGGGCGCGCCGGGAGGCTAGACCGCCGTCACAGGACGCTCCAAAAGTCTCTCGTTACGTCGAAGGCGATGTGCGTCCGGCCGCTCTGCGCGCCGTATCCGAATTCGAGCCGGAAGACGCCGAGCCATTCGAGCCCGATGCCGGTCGTGACACGCGCGCCGGGAGTCGCACCCCACGGGGTGTTGGCGACCGGCGCGTCGGCCCACCCGGTGGCGATGAACGGCGCAACCGTGATCGAGCCCGGCGTACGGGCCGCGGCGCCGAGCGCGATGCTGGGAAACGGTGCCGGGATGCGCCATTCGACATGCAGCAGCGCCATGTGCCGCCCGCCCCAGGCGCGGAAGTCGTCGCCCAGGAGTGTGCCGCGGCCGCCGAGCACGAATGCGCGGTACGCCGGCAGCCCCGCGGTCGCGGCGCCGCCTTCCGCGCGCGCGAGCAGTCGCGTGCCGCCCAGGGGCAGCAACACGTGCCCCACGCCGGCGACACGGGCGTACCGTGTGCCGCCGTCGCTGCGACCCGCTTCGACCGAGACATCGAACGCGTGGTCGTGTCGCACGGCGAGTCCCGCGCCGGCGCGGGTGAGGGCCAGGGTCAGGAAGCTCACCGCGGGGCCACCGAGCGCGGGGTTGGGCCGGTAGCGCCCGCTCGCCGGGGCGGCCCGCACGGGGAGTGTCGCCGGCGTTTCGCGGGCGACGCCCACGCGCCACGACACCGGCCCCGGCCCGCCGAGCGCGCCGTCGAGCGTCACGCGGCCGCCCGAGACCCGCGCGTAGTCGCCGTAGTCGTCGCCGAACTCCTGCGCCGCGATTGAATTCATGACCGGGGACACGATCGGGTGGTCGGCGACGTCGCGTACCTCGCGGTACGCTTCGGCCGACACGCGCCGCGTGCCGAGCGCGACGCGCAGCGAGAGCGCCCCGTCGACATTCCGGTCGGCGAAGCCATAGCTCGCGCGCAGGCGTGCTTCGAGCGCCCCATCGTCTCCCCGCCACACCCATCCCGCGCCGGGCACCACGCCTTGCACGCGGTTGACGTGCAGCAGGTCACTCAGGCTCCGTACCGCGACGCCGTTCTTGCGCCAGCTGCTCAGCGCATGACGTCCGGCGACCTGCGCCACTTCGGCGCGCAGCGCCGCGAGATCGTTCTGGCGCACCGGTTCGGACACGGGCCCCTCGGCGGAGTCGAGGCTGGTGCGCCAGGGGAACGAGTCACGCTCCGCCTGCGGCGCGACGGCGATCTCGGGTCCCGAGAACCATGCGGCGGCGAGTCCGCTGTTGAACTGGTAGTTGTCCACGGTCCAGTGGCCGCGGATGATGCCGCGCGCCGGCAGGTCGAGCATCATGGCGTGGCGCCGGATTTCGATCTCCTGGTGGCGGGGCAGCCACCAGCGCCCAGCATGGAGCGCGTTGTCGAGCACGACGCTCACGTCCTCGAGCGACGGATCGCGATACGCGGCGGGGGTGAAGTTGAACGCGAGCCGCACGAGATCGGCCGACGCCAGGTCGAGGTAGGCCGTGCCGACGATGCGGGAAGCGTGAAACTCCTTGGGACGAAACGCGAGCTGCACGACGCGGACCTGACGCTCCGGCAACGTGAGGGTGAGGGTGTCACCCGTCGCGTAGTCGTACAGCAGCGGTCCGCCGGCCGCGAGCGGATGCGGGACATCCTGCACTTCGTCGCCGTCCCCCAGCCGGATGCTCTTGCCGAAGCCGTTCTGGATGATGCCGAGGTGATCCTGGTGATACACGATGTCGGTCGGCAGCTCGGCACGATCGCGCCAGCCGATGATGCGCTGCTTGCTGGCTCCGGGGGCCCTCCAGTACACTTCCAATTCGAGTTGGTCCACCTTGATGAGGCGAGGCGGCTCCTTCAATCCCTCACCGAATGCGCCGAGGAAAAAAAGAAAGCCATGCGCCTGGGCCCGGTAATCGTGGAGCGCGGTGTCGGCGGCGGCGCCGACACGCCGCGTGATCGCGCGGTCGGCGAGGGCGCGCGCCTCGGGGCTGTTCCACTGTTGCGCGCGGCCGACCACGGGAACGGTGAGGAGCACGAGCACCAGACGCACGGCCGCCAAGCTACGCGGCGCCTGGTGGCGGCGGCAAGCGTGGCATTGGCCGCCGCCTGCGGCGGCGGGACGACCGGCGTCGACACCGGCCTGCCCCGCACCGCTCTGCTGGCGCTGGCGCGCTTCGATTCCGCCCCGCCCACCAATCCCGCCACCTGCGTTTTTCATAACAATGTGTTGTTCACCTGTAGCATCACGTACGCGGACAGCGTCCACACCCTGTTCGCATCGATCAGCTTCTCGCCGCACAGCATCGTTTCGCGCAACGACACCCTGCTGTGCGACAGCTGTACCGTCGCGGTGAGCGTGTCGCTCACGCCGGGGAGCTACCAGTTCGACGTCGGCCCGGCTTCGCTGGTCTTCAACCAGACCGGCGAGCCCGTCGCGACCGTGTCGTTCGGACGCTACGACGACCCCACGGTATACACCCAGAGCAGCCGCTATGCTTCCGCCGCCGCCTTCGAGCAGGCGCTGGAGCTGTGGCGGGAACGCACGCCGGACCATTGGGTGGAGGGGCGCAACAGCTCGCACTCCGGGCCGACCGCCGTGACGAGCGCGCTCGAGAGCCCCGGGAGTTACCTCGTCGGCGCGCTGCAGTGAGCGACCCGCGCGCGGAGTTTCTCGCCCGGGCGGGACGCGGCGGGGTGGTGCCGCTGGCGCGTGAGATCGTGCTCGACGCCGACACCGCCCTCGCTGCCTACGCCAAGATCGCGCGACCGCCGTACGGCTTCCTGCTCGAATCAGTCACCGGCGGGGAACGCTGGGCGCGCTACACCTTCCTCGGCACCGAGCCGCGCGAAGTGTGGCGCTACCGCGGCCGCGCCGTGGAGCGCTGGACCGGGGCCAGCGGCTGGCGGAGCGCCGGTGAGACGGCGGATCCCATCGGCCACCTGGCGCAGCGGCTGCGCGCCCTCGTGCCGGTCGCCGTGCCGGGCCTGCCCCCCTTCACCGGCGGCGCGGTGGGCTACCTCGGCTACGACATGGTACGCACGATCGAGCGCCTGCCATCCGCTCCCGCAGACACCCTCGGCCTGCCGGACGCGGTCATGATGATCGCGGATAGCCTGGTGGTCCTGGACAACCTGTACGGCCGCGCCATCGCCGTCGCCAACGTCGACGTACCGGCCGGCGCCCCCGGACGGCAGCTGGTGCAGCTGTACGAATCCGCCGAGGCGCGCCTCGACGAGCTGGTGGGCCGCCTCGCGGGACCGCACCCGCTCGGCCCGCTGGCGCTGCCTCCCAATCCGGCAGCGCCGGCCACCGCCACGCGCTATCCGCAAGCGGCGTTCGAGCGGGACGTCGGCCGCGTGCTCGAGCATATCCGCGCCGGCGACACGTTCCAGACGGTACTGTCGCGCCGCCAGGAAGTACCGGTGCACGTCGATCCGCTGCGGTTGTATCGCTTCCTGCGCGCGCTCAATCCCGCCCCGTATCTCTTCTATCTCGCGCTCGACGACTTCGCCCTGGTGGGCAGCTCGCCCGAAGTGCTGGTGCGCGTGACCGGGGACGAGGTGACCGTTCGTCCCATCGCGGGCACGGCCCATCGCGGCCGGACTCCGGAAACCGACGAGATCCTCGCGAAAGCGCTGCGTGAGGACGCGAAGGAAGTCGCGGAGCACCGCATGCTCGTCGATCTGGGGCGGAACGATGTGGGCCGGGTCGCGGTGTACGGCAGCGTCCGCGTCACCGAGCTGCTGGCGATCGAGCGCTACTCGCACGTCCAGCATCTGGTGAGCGAAGTCCGCGGGACGCTGCGCGACGGGTACGACGCGCTCGACGCGTTCAAGGCCTGCTTCCCTGCGGGCACGGTCACCGGCGCGCCCAAAGTGCGCGCGATGGAGATCATCGACGCGCTGGAGCCGGAGCGGCGCGGCTGTTACGCCGGCGCCGTCGGCTACGTCGGGTGGGGGGCGACCAGCCTCGATACCGCGATCGCCATCCGCAGCGCCGTCGTGCAGCGCGATCGGGTGGTGCTGCAGGCCGGGGCGGGGATCGTCGCCGACTCGGACCCGGCGCGCGAATACGCGGAGACCGAGGCCAAGGCCGCCGCGGTGTTGCGGGCGCTCGCGCTGGCGCTCGCCTGATCGGCGATTCCGCTCCCAACTGCCCGGGGTATATTTTGCGACCGTGTTCAAACTGCTGAGCACCTCCGGCGACCAGTCGATCGACCTGGCCGAAGGCCGTACGCTGGTCGTGGGCCGCGCCGTCACGAGCGACGTTCCCATCTACGATCCGACGATCTCCCGGCGCCACGCCGAGATCTCGCTCGCACCGTCCGGCGTTCGCGTCAAGGACCTGGGGTCCTCCAACGGCACGTTCCTGAACGGCGCCCGCATCACCCAGGCCGACGCCGCGACGAACGACGTCATCACGTTCGGGAAGGTCGCCTTCAAGGTGACCAGCATTACGCCGCCTGCCCGGCCCTCGACCCCCACTCCCGAAAGCAGCCAGACCTCCGGCTCGCGCGGCATCCCGCAAGGCACCATCGTCCGCCAGCTGCCGGTGAGTCCCTCGTCCGGCGGCGTCCCGGCGATCGTCCACGGCGGCACCTCCGCGGCCGCATCGGGCGGCGGCCATCTCAAGGTCGCCGCGCAGACCGAGGCGGAGCGGCGCGAGAAGAAGCTCTCGCTGTTGTTCGAGATCGCGAAGGAGCTGTCGCGACAGCAGGAGCCCGATCAGGTGCTCAACAAGGCGGTCGACGTCACGTTCCAGATCTTCAACGTCGATCGCGTCTCGATCCTGCTGCTCGATCCCCGCACCTCCGAGCTGGTGCCGCGCCTGTCGCGCAATCGCTCCGGCGATACCACTGCCGCGCGCGTGCCGCAGTCCATCGCCCGCAAGGCGGTCGACGATCGCGTCGCGATCCTGTCCGATAACACTGCCGAAGACAACCGGTTCAAGGGCAAGTCGATCCTGATCCAGAGCGTGCGCAGCGCGATGTGCACGCCGCTGCTCGCCTCGGACCAGACCGTGCTCGGCATCCTCTACGTCGACAACCAGACCGCGATCCAGTCGTTCAGCGACGAGGACCTCGACTTCCTGATGACGTTCGGCGGCCTGTGCGCCGTCGCGATCGAGAATTCGCAGCTCTCCGAGCGCATCCGCCGCGAAGCGATGGTGCTGTCGAACTTCCAGCGCTACTTCGCTCCCAACGTGGCGGCGCAGATCGCGCAGCAGGAAGGCGCCGTCACCCTGGGCGGCGACAAGCGGCCGGTGGTGATCTTCTTCTCCGACATCCGCGGCTTCACCCCGATGTCCGAGAACATGAACCCGGACGAGGTGGCGAAGCTCCTCACCGAATACTTCACCGAAATGGTCGAGATCGTCTTCGAGCACGCCGGCTCGCTCGACAAATTCATGGGCGACGCCATCATGGCGCTGTGGGGCGCGCCGATCGCGCACGAAGACGATGCCGACCGCGCCATGCAGTGCGCGATCGACCAGCTGACGGTACTGGAAAAGATGAACGAGAAGTGGGCCGAGCAGGGACGCCCGCCGATCAAGATCGGCATCGGGATCAACTTTGGAGAGGTCTTCGCCGGGAACTTCGGCTCCGACCGCCGTCTCGAGTACACCGTCATCGGCGACGCCGTCAACACCGCCAGCCGGCTCTGCTCGGTGGCCGGCCCCAACGAGATCCTCATCGCCGAGCCGTTCTACAAGGCGCTGAAGAAGCCGCCGAAGGTCGAGGCGCTCGAGCCGGTCCAGGTGAAAGGCAAGGCCAAGAAGGTCCCCGTCTATCGCGTGAAGCGGTAAGGACGCCCGAAGTCCCCCAGCAGGTCGATCGCCAGCCGCAGCGGCAACCCCATCACCCCGAACAAGTCCCCGTCCACCCGCTCGATGAGCAGCGCGCCGAGCCCCTGAATCGCGTACGCACCGGCCTTGTCGAGCGGCTCGCCGGTGGACACGTAATCGGTCAGCGTCGCCGCCGTCGCGGGACGAAATGTCACCGCCGACACGTCCAGCGCGTGCTCGAGCCGGTCGTCGCGCGCCACCGCCACGGCCGTCATCACCTGGTGCGTGCGGCCCTGCAGGCGGGTCAGCATGCGCACCGCGTCTGCCGGATCCTCCGGTTTGGCGAACACGTCCCCGTCGAGCACGACGGTGGTATCCGCTGCCAGCACGATCTCCCCGGGGACCCGGCCCACCACGGCGTGCGCCTTGGCCTGGGCCAGCCGGATCACGTACTGCTCGGGCGGCTCGCCCTCGTGCCGCGTTTCGTCGACGTCGGGGACGATGATACGATGCGGCAGGCGCAGCATCTCGAGCAGCTGGCGGCGCCGCGGCGACGAGCTGGCGAGCACGATCGCGGCGTCGGCCGCGTCGCTCATCGCTCGATCACCAGCGTCACCGGCCCGTCGTTGACGAGCTCCACGTCCATCATCGCACCGAACTCCCCCGTCGCCACGCGAATCCCGAGCGGCTGGCCGCGCTCGCCCAGCAGCGACACGAACTGCTGATAGAGCGGGATCGCGACGTCGGGTGGCGCCGCGGCAATGAAGCTGGGGCGGCGCCCCTTCTCCACGTCGCCGTACAGCGTGAATTGCGAGACGACCAGCACCGCTCCCCCGGCCTCCTGCAGCGAGCGGTTCATCTTGCCCGCCTCGTCGGGGAACAGCCGCAGCGACAGCACTTTGTCAGCCATCCAGCCGAGCGTTGCGGGAGTGTCCGTGGGGGCGAAGCCGGCGAGGAGCAGGAACCCGGCATCGATCCGCCCGGTGACGCGTCCCGCCACGCGGACTTCCGCGCGGCTGACGCGCTGCAGGACGATCTTCATGTCGACGCTAGGCGCCGGCGACGAGCGCGCGTCCCTCGTCCACCAGCCGCTGGGCCTCCGGCGCCGACGGCGCTTCGGCAATGAACCGCACGATCGGCTCGGTGTTGGACGGGCGCACGTGCAGCCAACGGTCGCGCCACCCGAGCCGCAGCCCGTCGCGCTCGTCGACCTGAGCGTCGGGGAACCGCTCGCGCAACTTCGCATAGACCGGGCCGAGGGCGGCGGCGCGCGCGCGCGGCGCCTTGTCCTTGACGATCGCGTAGCGCGGCGAGGCGGCGACCAGCTCGCTCACCCTGCGTCCGTCCCGCGCCAGCAGCGTGAGCAGCAGCGCGGCGCCGACGGGAGCGTCCCGCCCCACGTGCAAGGCGGTGTACATGACGCCGCCGTTCCCTTCACCGCCGATCGGCGCCCCCAGCTCGATCATCGTCCGCGCCACATGCGCTTCACCGACCGCCGCCCGCACCAGCTCGGCGCCGCAGTCGCGCGCGGCGTCCTCCACCACGAGACTGGTCGAGAGGTTGCACACGACGATCGCCTTGGGCCGCTCGGGCGGAACGTACCCGCCCGAGCCTCGCTTCTTCGGCTGTTTGCCGTTGCTCTTGTCGCCCAGCACGGCGCGCACCGCGAACGCGAGGGTGTAGTCCTCGCCGATCGCTTCTCCCTGCTCGTCCACGATCGCCAGCCGGTCGACGTCGGGGTCGACGGCGATGCCGAGATCAGCCTTGACGCGCTGCACCACGGCCCCCAGCGCGCCGAGGTTCTCCGGCGTGGGCTCCGGGGGCCGCGGGAACTTGCCGTCGGTCTCGAGGTTGATCCCCGAGACCTCGCACCCCAGCCGCTCGAGCAACGCCGGCATGATTGCCCCACCCGCGCCGCGGCAGGTGTCGAGGGCGACACGGAATTTGCGTTTCTTGATCCGCGCCGCGTCCACTCCAGGCAGCTGCACCACGGCGGCGAGATGGCGGCGCAGCGCGTCGCCATCGGTCGTGACGGTGCCGAGCGATCCGTGATCGGCGCGCGGGATGGGGCCCTCGGCCGCGAGGGCGCGCACCTGCGACCCCGACGTGTCGTCGATGAAGACGCCGTCGGGACCCACGAATTTGAGCGCGTTCCACTCGATGGGGTTGTGACTTGCGGTGAGGATGATGCCCCCGGCGGCGCGATGGTGTTGCACCGCGAGCTGCGCCGACGGAGTCGTGGTCAAACCGATATCGATCACGTCACAGCCGACGGAGACGAGACCGGCGGTCGCCGCCTGGGCGAACATCGGACCCGAGGTGCGGGCATCGCGCCCCAGCACGACGCGCGGCCGCCGGGCGCCGCCGGTGCGGGCCCAGGCACCGAACGCCGCGGCATAGCGGGCCACGATTTCGGGAGTGAGGTCCTTGCCGACGATTCCGCGGATTCCGGAAACGCCGACCATCAGGGTTTCGGGCATGGTCAACCGAAGGGCGTTGGGGTGGAGACGGAGGATTCGGGCGTGGTGATCGGGAGGTGGTGGACATCGGGGTAGGCCTGGAAGAACCCGTCCACCGCCGCGGGATCCCATTGGATCCCGCGCTGCCGGCGCAGCTCATCCAGGGCTCGCTCCGGCTTCAGCGCATCACGATACGGCCGCTTGCTTGTCATCGCGTCGAACGCATCGGCCACCGATACGATGCGCACCGGCAGCGGAAGGGCTTCCGCCCGGACGCCGTCCGGGAGCCCCTTGCCATCGAGTCGCTCGTGGTGGGAGCGGACGATCGCGATGACGAGCTTTCGGTCCGGCATGAACGGTTCGAGGATCCGGGCCCCGATGATCGTATGCTCCATGATGTGGTGATACTCATCGCGCGTCAGCTTGTCGGGCTTGTGCAAGACCTCCTCGCGGACGCCGATCTTGCCGATATCGTGCAGGTGCCCGCCCAGCTTGATCGCCTCGATGGCTTCCGTGTCGAGGCCCAGCTGCCCGGCGATTCCCAGGGCGTAGTCTGCGACCCGCAGCGAGTGGCCTCGCAGGTAGGCGTCTTTTTCCTCGAGCGCCTGCGCCAGCGCCTCCACCCCACCATTGAACTGCTCCTCGATGCGCCGCTCGGCGATCTGGACCTTCGTTTCCAGACCCTCGCGGTAGGCCTTGAGCTCGAGCTTCAGGAAGCGCCGCTGCAACGCCTGATCCACGCGGGCCCGGACCTCCTCGAGGTTGAAGGGCTTGCTCACGTAGTCGAGCGCTCCGAGGTGGAGGCATTTGACCGCCATGTCCACATCCGCCACGGCACTCACCATCACCACGGCGGTGTCAGGCCAGCGCTGCGCGAGGTGGCGCAGCAGGCTGGAGCCGTCCATCTGCGGCATGCGCAGGTCGGAGATCACGAGCGGCGCCGGGTTCGTCTCCATCGCCTGGAGCGCTTCGACGCCGTTACCGGCTTCCCGAACCTCGAATCCGTCACTTTCGAGCAGCTGCACCAACACCCGCCGCAGCCGCGGCTCGTCGTCGACAACGAGGCAGGAGAGGCCATTCTGGCCGGGCATGGTGGCTAACGTAAGGCTCGCTTGCCCGGGGCGAAAGGCGTCGGTACGTTCCCGCCATGACTCGGGGCTTGGACGATGATGTGCGGCGCCGGCTCTCCACACGGGCGGTGCACGCCGGCGTCGTGCCGGATCCGCTGGCGGGCGCGGTCATGCCGCCGATCTATCAGACCTCCACCTACATCCAGGACGGGCTGGGCCGGCACAAAGGCTACGAGTACGCCCGTACGAAAAATCCGACACGGGAAGCCCTGGAGCGCAACGTCGCCGCGCTCGAAGGCGGCCGGCACGGATTCGCCTTCGGGTCGGGGCTCGCCGCGGTCGATGCGGTCGTGAAGCTCCTGTCGGCGGGCGATCACGTCGTGAGCGGGGAGAACGTCTACGGCGGCACGCACCGCCAGATGACCCACATCTGGGCGCGGCTCGGCCTCACCTTCACCTTCGTCGACGGCGGCGACCTCGACGCGGTCGCCGGCGCCGTCACCCCCGCGACGAAGCTGGTCTACGCCGAGTCGCCGACCAACCCGATGCTGCGGCTGTGCGACCTCGCCGCCACCGGCGAGATCGCGAAACGTGCCGGCGCGTTGTTCGTCGTCGACAATACGTTCGCCACCCCCTGCTTCCAGCGGCCGCTCGAGCTCGGCGCCGACATCGTGCTGCACTCGACGACGAAGTACCTCAACGGCCATTCGGACATGGTCGGCGGGCTGCTGGTCATGAGCCGCGACGATCTCGCCGAGCGCATTGGCTTCATCCAGAACAGCTGCGGCGCGGTTCCCGGCCCGCTCGATTGCTGGCTGGCGCTGCGCGGCATCAAGACGCTGCCGCTGCGCATGCGGCAGCATGACGCCAACGGCCGCCGCATCGCCGAATGGCTCAGCCACCATCCGCGCGTCCGCAGCGTCAACTATCCCGGTCTCCCCTCCCATCCCCAGCACGACCTCGCCTGCCGCCAGATGTCGGGCTACGGCGGCATGATGTCGGTGGAGCTGGGCGACGCCGCGTACGCGCGGCGTGTGGTCGAGCGAACGCGCGTGTTCGCGCTCGCCGAATCGCTCGGCGGGGTCGAGAGCCTGATCGGGCACCCGGCGACGATGACGCACGCCAGCGTCCCCCTCGCGCTGCGGCGCAAGATGGGGCTCACCGACAGCCTGATCCGGTTGTCGGTGGGAATCGAGGATATCGAAGACCTGGTCGAGGACCTGGACCAGGCGCTGGCGGCCGGTTGAGCCGAAACACGCACGCCACGGTCTCGTATGGTTCTGAATCCACCCAGCGGAGTTTCCGATGACTGACGCCACGAGCGGGCTGCCGGCGGCACGGCCCCGCAAGATCCTCACCCAGATCGCTCCCGTGTCGTGGGAGCACCCCGCGGACCGCGCCGCGCTGCAATCGCTGCGTGCGGTGCCGGGGTTCGACGAGCTGCTGAAGAAGATCTATGGATTCCTGGGCGAGCGCGGCGTGCGGCTGTTGTTTCAGGCCGACGCCGTCCGCGTCGGCGCGACGCAGTTCCCGCGGGTGAACCAGCTCTATACCGACGTCCTCACCACGATGGACTGGGCGGAGCGGCCCGAGCTGTTCGTGTCGCAAACCCCCTTCGCCAACGCCGGGGCGTACGGCATGGACAAGCCGTTCATCGTGATCAACTCCGGTGCCCTGAAGCTGCTCGATGACGACGAGCTGCGGGACGTGCTGGGTCACGAGCTGGGGCACGTGATGAGCGGGCACGCACTGTACCACACGCTGCTCGTCCTGCTGCTCAACGTGAGCTTCAGCGCGCTGCCGTTCCTGGCCGGGATCGCGATCCTGCCGATTCAGCTGGCGCTGATGGAGTGGTATCGCAAAAGCGAGTTGTCCGCGGACCGGGCCGGACTGATCGCCTGTCAGGATCCCACGGCGTCGCTGCGCGTCAACCTCAAGTTCGCGGGCGGCGGCGACATGTCGCAGATGGATCTCAACGCCTTCCTCGTCCAGGCCAGGGAATTCGAGGAATCGAGCGGCGCCGTCGACCGCATCTTCAAGATTCTTGGCGTCCTGATGCGCACGCACCCCTTCAACACCGTCCGGGCGGCGGAGCTGCAGCGCTGGGTGGAAGCGGGCGACTACGACCGCATCGTACGCGGTGAATACACGCGCCGCGGCACGGATGCCGAAAGTCGCCCGCTCGACAAGGATATCGACGACGCACGCGATCACTACATGAAGGAAGCGAAGGCGGTCGTGAACGACGTGGTCGATACCGCGAAGCGGGCGGCCCAAGCGTTCTCGGACGCCATGAAGAAGAAGTGAGGGTCCTGGTCGTCGGCGGAGGGGGTCGGGAGCATGCCCTCACGTGGCAGCTCCGCCAGGACGACCCCGCCACGACCGTCTTCGCGGCGCCCGGGAACCCCGGGACGGCCAAGCTCGCCAAGAACCTCCCCATCGCGGCAACCGACCTGGATGGCCTGGTCGATGCCGCCGTCGCGAATCGCATCGACCTCGTCGTGGTCGGTCCCGAGACCCCGCTGGCCGCCGGGCTGGTCGATCGCCTGCAGGCCCGGGGCCGCCCGGCCTTCGGACCGACCGCCGCCGCCGCGCGCATCGAATCGTCCAAGGCGTTCGCCAAGACCGTCATGACCGCGGCGGGTGTGCCGACGGCGGCGAGCGCGACATTCTCCGGCGCCGCCGCGGCGCTCGACTACATCGCCCGCCACGCCGAGCCGCTCGTCGTCAAAGCGTCCGGACTCGCGGCCGGGAAAGGCGCGGTGGTGTGCGCCACGCGCGCGGACGCCGCGGAGACGGCGCGCGCGTTTCTCGAGGGCAAGCTGGGCAACGCCGGTGAGGAGATCGTGGTCGAGGATTTTCTCGCCGGAGAGGAGCTGTCGGTTCTGGCGCTGACCGACGGCGAGCAGATCGTGATCCTGCCCCCGGCGCAGGACCACAAACGCCTCGGCGAAGGCGACACGGGGCCGAACACCGGGGGGATGGGCGCCTACACCCCCGTCAGCCTGGCCACCCCCACGCTGCTCGAGCGCGTGCGGCGGCAGGTGTTCGAGCCGACGCTCGCGTCGCTCTTGTCCCGCGGCACGCCCTACAGCGGCGTGCTGTACGCCGGGTTGATGGTGGCCGCCGACGGGACCCCGTGGGTGCTCGAGTTCAATTGCCGTTTCGGCGATCCGGAAACCCAGGTCGTGCTCCCCGCCCTCGGCGGCGGGCTGAGCGGCCACCTGTACGCGATCGCGCGCAACCAGTGGCATGCCGGGACGGCGGTCCTTGGAGCGCGGCGCGCCGCGGTAACGACGGTGCTCGCCGCCCGCGGCTACCCCGACCACCCCGCCACGGGCGCCGCGATCACGCTGCCCAAACTCGACAAGGACATCCTCGTCTTTCATGCCGGGACGGCGCGCGATGCCGATGGCACGTTGCGCGTTGCCGGCGGGCGCGTGTTGAACGTGACCGCGGTCGCCGCGAGCGTCGCGCAGGCGGCAGTGGCGAGCCGCGCGGCCTGCGCCCAGATCGAGTTCGACGGCAAGATCTTCCGCTCGGACATCGGGTGGCGGGAAGTCGCGCGTGCCGGAGCTGCCTGAGGTCGAGACGATCGTCCGCGACGTGGCCCCGCGTCTCGTGGGGCACCGCATCCGGACCGCCCGCCTCACCAAGAGCGACGTGCTGCGACAGGTATCGCGGCGCCGGCTGCTCGACACCCTCACCGGCAACACCGTCGTCCATGCGCAGCGCCGCGCGAAGCACGCGGTCTTCCTCCTGAAAAGCGGCCACCGCCTCATCGTACAGCCGCGCATGACGGGATCGTTGATCGTGTACGACCGGCCGCTGACCGCCGACGAGGCGCGCTACGCCGTGCTGGTCTGCACGCTCGCGGGTGGCGGGCAGTTCGTCTACCGCGACGTGCGGCGCCTCGGCACCGTGTGGCTGCTCGATGAGCGCGGCTGGGCGCGCTACACCGGGCGCTTGGGACCGGAGCCACTCGAGCCGGCGTTCACGGTCGAGCGCTTCGCGGAGGCCCTGGCAGGATCACGGGCGGCCATCAAGAAGGTGATCATGGATCAGCGCCGCCTCGCCGGCGTCGGCAACATCTACGCCAACGAGGCGCTGTTCGACGCCCGCATCGATCCGTCCCGGCCCGCCAACCGGCTCACCCCGGACGAGCGGCGCGAGCTGCACGCCGCCATTCTCGACGTGCTGCGCCGTGCCCTGCGCGCCTCGGGAACGACGGTGCGCGACTACCGCACCGG
>CAZXKN010000192.1:0-15613 GCA_964641815.1 uncultured Gemmatimonadaceae bacterium
TTCCCGCCCCAATGCCCCGCGTCCACGTCACTTCCGAAATCGGCACACTGCGCGACGTCCTGGTGCACACACCCGGGAACGAGCTGGTCGCCGTCACACCCGGGAACCGGGAAGACTACCTCTACGACGACATCATCGACCTCGAGCTGGCGCAGCGCGAGCATCGCCGGCTCGTGGCGGTGCTGGAGCGGTTCGCCGAGGTCCATGAAGTCCGCGAGCTCTTGACCGAGATCGTCGCGCGTCCCGACGTACGGGATTTTCTGGTGACGCGCGCGCTCGAGGTCGTCCCCTCCGACGCCTTGGCCAAGCAGCTCGCGGTCTTGTCGGCGGAGCAGCTGGTCGGCTTGATGGTCGAGGGCACGTTCGAAGAAGCCGGTCCGATCGCCCGCGCCCTGAACGAAGTCGGCTATGCGCTGCCGCCGCTGCCCAACCTCTTCTTCACGCGCGACGTCGGCATCGTGGTCGGTGAGCACGCCATCATCGGCTCGATGCGCTACGGCGTGCGCTGGACGGAAGAGATGCTGGTCAAGGCACTGTTCCGCTATCACGACCAGCTCGACAACGCCGGAATCCTCTATGACGGCTCGGAGGAGCGGCGCCATACCTACACCCTCGAGGGGGGCGACGTGCATCCGCTTCGTCCCGACCTCCTCGTGCTCGGCTTCAGCGAGCGCTCCAGTCCTGCCGCGCTCGATCAGCTGTGCGAGCTGGCGTTCGACAAGTGCGGCGTCTCGGACGCGATCATCGTCGTGCTTCCGAACGAGCGCACGGCGATCCATCTCGACATGATCTTCACCCAGATCGACCGCGAGACGTGTGTCATCTACCCGCCGTTCTTCGTGGGCGCCGAGCGGCTCGCAGTGCTGCACCGGCGCAAGCGGTCGACGGGGGTGAAGGAGATGCCCAACTTCTTCGCGGCGATGCAGGCGGTCGACCTGCCGCTCGAGCCGGTGTTCTGCGGTGGCACCGCCCGCGCGGTACAGGAGCGGGAGCAGTGGTCCTCGGCCTGCAACTTCTTCACGGTGCGGCCGGGGCTGACGATCACCTACACCCGCAACGAGGCGACGATTCGCGAGCTCGAGCACACCGGCTACCGCATCGTCTCCGCGGTGAACCTGCTCACGGGCGAAGAGCGGTTCGACGAAGGAGAGAAGGGCGTGATCACGATCGATGGCAGCGAGCTGGTGCGCGGCGGCGGCGGCCCCCGTTGCATGACCCTGCCGCTCAGGCGGGACGATCTATGAGGGAAATGCAGAATGCAGAATGCAGAATGGTGAATTCTACATTCTACATTCTGCATTCATCATTGAGCATTTCGTCATGACCGTTTCATTCACCGTCGGCTCCCTGCAATGCCATCTGATCGAGGCCGGCACCCTCCGCCTCGACGGCGGCGCCATGTTCGGCGTGGTGCCGAAGCCGTTGTGGGAGCGGCGGACCACGCCCGACGAGCGCAACCGCATTCCCCTCGCCATGCGCTGTCTCCTCATCGAGCACGACGACGGGCTGGTCCTCATCGACACGGGAATCGGGGACAAGGACGATCCGAAGTTCCGCAACATCTACGGCGTCGAGAATGCGGGGACGCGAGGCCGTACCTGGTTGGAGGACGCGCTGGCCGGTCTCGGCCACTCGCCCGACGACATCGGGTGGGTGATCAACACCCATTTGCACTTCGACCACGCGGGAGGCGACACCTATCGCACGCCGGCGGGCGAGCTGCTGCCGAGCTTCCCGCGGGCCCGCTACGTCGTCCAGCGCGGGGAGCTCGACTTCGCCCGTCACACCAACGAGCGTACGGCGGGGAGCTATGTCGCCGCGAACTTCAGCGGCGTCGACTTCATGCTGTTGGAGGGGGAGAGCACCCCGCTTCCCGGGATTCGCTGTCTGCCGACGCCGGGCCATGTGCCGTTCCACCAGTCCATCCTGGTGGAGAGCGGCGGCGAGGTGGCCTGTTTCATCGCCGACCTGATCCCGACGTCCGCCCACATCCCGCTCCCGTGGATCATGGGGTACGATGTGGAGCCGCTGGTGACGCTGGAGACGCGGCGCCGGGTGTACCAGCGCGCCGAGGCGGAGGCGTGGCGCATCTGCTTCGAGCATGATCCCCTGGTGGCGATGGGGCGTTTGGGGCGGGATGGCAAGGGCTTTGGCCTTGTGGAGCCCGTGCCCGCCGCGTAGTTTGTGCGGCGGTACAAGTTCAAGCGGGTGCCGGTGGCGCCCCACCTCCAGGCCTTTCCGGCGAGCCGGAGAGCGCTCCAGGGTCCGGGAATCGAGCTCTCAGCCGACAGCTCTCAGCTATCAGCGTTGCTGACAGCTGACGGTTGATAGCTGAGAGCAGACCACGCGGACTCTAGAACGACTGGAGTCCGCATTTTCATTTAAGGGAAAGGCGACCAACTGCCTCCTCCGGAAAGCAGCAACACCAGCAAGCAGCCGCGGACCCGGATCAACCGGATGATCCGCATCAGTCCGGTTCGGGTGATCGCCGATGACGGCGCGCAGCTCGGGGTGCTGACGATCGATGAAGCGCTCGCAGCGGCTGCGGAACGGGGTCTCGACCTGGTGGAAGTGGCGCCGCTGGCGCGCCCGCCCGTGGTCAAGATCATGGACTACGGCAAGTTCAAGTTCGAGCAGGCGAAGGCGGCGCGGGCGGCCAAGAAGAAGCAGCACGTCATTCACTTGAAGGAAGTGAAGTACCGCCCCGGGATCGACGACCACGATTTCGACTTCAAGACCCGGCACGCGCGCGAGTTCCTGCAGGACGGCAACAAGGTGAAGGTGACGATGATGTATCGCGGCCGCCAAATGGCGCACATCGAGCTGGGACGGGAAGTGCTGGACCGTGTCGCGGCCGAGTTGAAGGATATCGCCAAGATCGAGCAGGATCCGCGGCTCGAAGGGCGCAACATGTCGATGGTGTTGGCGCCGAAATAAGACGCTATCAGCTATCAGCCGTCAGCTGTTCGCTGGCTGAGAGCTGAAAGCTGACGGCTGACAGCGATTTCAGGAGTCCACTGTGCCCAAGATGAAATCCAAGCGCGCATTGCGGAAACGCGTGCGGCTCACCGGCTCGGGACGGCTGCGCCGTCACCATGCGATGAAGAGCCACATCCTGACGAAGAAGCATCCCAAGCGCAAACGCCATCTGCGCAAAGGAGCTCTCGTTGCCCACGCCGACGAGCGCCGTCTGAAGCGGCTCTTGTCGACCTAAGGAGGCCACATGCCCCGGGTCAAGAGCAACGTCGCGCGCCTGAAGCGCAAGAACAAGGTCATGAAGCTCGCCAAGGGCTACTTCGGCGGGCGCAGCAAGCTGTGGAAGGCGGCCAAGGAGAGCGTCGAGCGCGCGCAGCGCTACGCCTATCGCGATCGGCGCCGCAAGAAGGGCGAGTTCCGCCGGCTCTGGATCACGCGCATCAACGCCGCCGCCCGGCTGCACGACCTCTCGTACAACCGGTTGATGAACGGCCTGCGTAAGGCCGGGGTGGAGATCAACCGCAAAGTCCTCGCCGACCTCGCCGTCCGGGACCCGGGCGCGTTTGAGCAGCTGGCGGAGGTCGCGAAGAAGGCCCTCTGATCATGCGCGACCTCCTCGCACGCCTCGACGGCCTGCGGGAGCGTCTTCGCGAGGTCCCACAGGCGGATGAGCGCCGGCTCCAGGATCTGCGGACCGAGATCCTGGGACGCAAGAACGGCGCATTGACCGACATCATCCGGTCGCTTCCCCAGCTCGATGCCGAGTCGCGGAAAGCGGTCGGCGGGCCCGCCAACACCCTGAAGCGCGAGTGGGAAGCGGCGCTCGATGCACGCGCGGCGGCGCTCGCCCGTGCGGGCGTCGTGCTCCAGGATGTCGATCCCACGATGCCCGCCCGCCCCATGTGGCAGGGCGGGCTGCATCTCGTCACGCAGGTGATGGACGAGATCTGCGACATCTTCCGTGAGCTCGGCTTCGCCCGGGCCGTCGGCCCCGAGATCGAGACCGAGCGCAACAACTTTTACGCGCTCAACTTCCCCAAGGATCACCCGGCCCTCGATTCGCAGGACTCGTTCTACGTCACGGACGAGCTGCTGCTGCGCACGCACACCTCACCGGTGCAGATCCGCACCCTGGAGGCGTACCGTCCGCCGATCCGCGTCGTGATCCCGGGCCGCGTCTATCGCCGCGATCCGTTCGATGCGTCGCACGCTACCGTGTTCGAGCAGATCGAAGGCCTCGCCGTCGACGAAGGCATCTCGTTCGTCGATCTCAAGGCGACCTTGAGCCACTTCGCGCGCCGCTTCTTCTCGGCCGACACCGCCGTCCGCTTCCATCCGTCCTTCTTCCCGTTCACGGAGCCGTCGGCGGACATGAGCGTGCGCTGCACCGTGTGCGGCGGCCGCGGCTGCCCCACCTGCAAGCAGTCCGGGTGGATGGAAATCCTGGGGAGCGGCATGGTGCACCCGGCGGTGTTGGAGAACTGCGGCGTCGACTCCGAGCGCTACACCGGATTCGCGTTCGGCATGGGTCCGCAGCGCATTGCCATGCTGCGCTACGGCATCCCCGACATCCGGTTGTTCTACTCCGGCGACGTGCGCTTCCTCAGCCAGTTTGCGGCCGGGGTGCGATGAACATCTCGCGCCGCTGGCTCGAGGCGCTGCTGGGGCGCTCGCTCGACGTGAGCGAGGTCGCGGCGCTGCTCACCGCGCGCTGCTGCCCGGTGGAGGGTATCGAGCATCTGCATGCCGAGCTGGGCGGGGTCCTCGTGGGACGGGTGCTCGAGGTGCGGCGCCATCCGAACGCCGATCGTCTGAGCCTCTGCCTCGTCGACGCCGGCTGCTCAGGCGGGCCGCTCGAGGTGGTGTGCGGCGCGCCCAACGTCACGGCGGGAAAGACCTACCCCTTCGCCCCCGTCGGCGCCGTCCTGCCGGGTGGGTTGAAGCTCGAGCGCCGCAAGATTCGCGGCATCGAGTCGAACGGGATGCTCTGCTCGGCGCGCGAGCTCGGCCTCGGCCAGGACGGCGACGGCATCCTCGAGATCGAGACCAGCGCCACGCCGGGGACGCGGCTGCTCGACGCGCTGCCGATCGCCGATGACCGCATCGTGCTCGAGGTCTATGCGAACCGCCCCGACTTGCTGGGTCATAAGGGAGTCGCTCGGGAGATCGCCGCGGCATTGGGAGACTCAGTCAAACTCCCGCCGTTCCCCGGTCCGCCGGACCGCCCACGACTGTCAGGAAGTCCTTTAGGGACCGCCCTGCCGCCCATCCGCCGTTCAGACAGGAAGGCCATCGTCGACGGCGTCGAGGTCCGGCTGGAGGATGCGGAGGGAGCGCCGCGCTACCTCATCGCGGTGGTGCGCGGCGTGCAGGTGGGGCCCAGCCCCGCCTGGCTGGCGGACCGCTTGAGCGCCATCGGCCAGCGTCCCATCAATAACATCGTCGATGCCACGAACTACATCCTGTTCGAGCTGAACCAGCCAATGCACGCGTTCGACCTCGCGCAGCTGCGCGGTCCGGCGGTGGTCGTACGGCGTGCCAACGCGGGGGAGCGCATCGTCACGTTGGACGGCGTGACGCGGATGCTGACCCCCGAGATGACGGCGATCTGTGACGCGGAGCGGCCCACGATCGTCGCCGGAGTGATGGGCAGCGCCGAGTCGGAGGTAACCAGCGCGACGACCGATCTCGTGCTCGAGTGCGCCTACTTCCAGCCCACGCGGATCCGCCGCACGCGGCGCGCGCTCGAGCTGTCGAGCGAGTCGAGTTACCGCTACGAGCGCGGCATCGACATCCTGGCGCTCCCCGATGCACTGCGCCGCGCGGTGGAGCTGATCCAGTCCGTCGCGGGGGGCGCGATGCGCGAAGCGCCCATCGACCTGTGGCCGGCGCCGGAGCAGCCGCGCGCGGTGTTTCTGCGTCCGCAGCGCGTGTCCCGGGTGCTGGGCGCGGATTTCTCTCGCACCGATCTGGAGCGGCTGCTCGCGAGCGTCGGGTTCGTCGTGGCGCCCAAGGATGATCGCCTTGGCGTCCAGGTGCCGGGGTGGCGGCCCGACGTGACGCGGGAGGTCGATCTCATCGAGGAGGTCGCGCGTCTTTCGACGTACGATGCCTTCCCCGACGAGCTGCGGCCGTACCGTCCCGGGACCGTACCGGATGCGGTGTCGGAGCAGGTACTCGCTCGCGTCCGCGGCACGCTCGTGCAGGCCGGCTTCCTGGAATGCCGCAACACTTCGCTCGGTGCTGCCGACGCTCCCGACGCCGTGGCGCTGAAGAACCCGCTGTCGACGGAAGAGTCGCACCTGCGTGGCCGGCTGATTCCCGAGCTGGTGGCCCGGGTCGAGTACAACTGGACGGTGCGGGAGCGGGACGTGCGGCTATTCGAGGTGGGCACGGTGTTTCATGCGGGGGGCGGGGGAAAGCCCGAAGAGCACCTTTCCGTAGCCGGAATAGTGACCGGGGCGAGGCGTCCTCCGCATTGGACAGAGGCTGCGAAAGTGCCTGATATGGACATATGGGACCTCAAGCAGCACTTTGAGTTAGCGGTTTCGGTGGCGGCCCCAGGCGCCAGGGTGGTTGCCGGTGACGCGGTCGACGTCTGGCGAGCGGTCGACGCCGGGAGTCGGGTGGTGGGGCGGGCCGGGCGGCTCGCAGCCGACGCCCCGAAATGGGCGGGAGCCGTGCTCGGGTTCGAGGTGGAGATCGACGTCCAGGCGGAGCGGGGGCTCACGTTCACCCCGTTGCCCGGGCAGCCGGCCACCGTGCAGGACCTTTCCCTCGTACTCCCCGGCGGCGTGACGGCGGAACAGGTGGAGGCGGTGCTGCGGCGCGAGGGACGACCGCTGCTTGAGCGGTTGGCGGTGCTGGACGAGTACCGCGGGCCGAACGTGCCGGCCGGCACCCGCGGAGTCACCTGGCGATGCGTGTTCCGCGATCCCGCGCGGACGCTGGTGGATCGCGAAGTCGATGCGGTGATCCGGCGCTCGCTCGAGGCGTTGGAGGGAGAACTGGGTGTACGACGGAGAACGGGCTGATCTGCGGGCGCTCGATCAACTCGAGGCGGTGTTGCGCGAGCTCGGAGAAGAGCTGGCGACGTGGCGATCGCGCGGGCTGAAGACGGAGCCGGGCCGCGGGGGTGGGGGCGGATCGCGGTCCTCCGAGCTGGAAAGTGAGAACCGGCAGCTGCGGGGGCGACTCGAAGCGGCGCGTACCCGCGTGCAGGAGCTGGTGACCCGGCTGGCGTTTCTGGAGGAACAGGCGCGCGAAGCAGGCACCACCGGCGGGAGTGCGGCACGGTGAGCACGAAGAAACACGCCGTGAAGGTCATGATTGGTGGCGAGGAGTACACGGTTCGTTCGGACCTCGCTCCCGACTACACCCGCGAAGTGGCGGGATACCTGGACCAGGCGCTGAAGCGGGTGCTGGCGCAGGGCGGGCTCGTGGAGACGCACAAGGCGGCGATCCTCGCGGCCCTGGATATCACGAACGAGTTGTTTCAGGCGAAAAAGGGAGAGCGGGAGGTGGCGGCCCGTCTGGCCGCATTGGCTGACGACTTCGCCAAGATGTTGCCGCCCGGCCGCCGCAAAGCGGTCGAGCGCTAGAGCCAAACGCAGCACGACAAATTCGCGCCGGGCCTAGGGGTTCGGTGCGTCGGAGTATAGATCGATGTCCTTGGCACTCGGAATCATTGTGGCCGCCGCTGGCGGTGCGATTGCGGGCGGAGCGGTCTTGTATGTCCTGGGCCGGCGCGTTGAGCGGCGCGTCGCCGACGCGGCGACGCGGCTCGCCGCCCGGGAACGCGAGCGGCAGCTCAAGGAAGCGCAGGCGCGCATGGAGCTCGAGGCGCGCGAGGAGTTGTTGCGCGGGCGCGAAGCGCTCGACCAGGAGCTCTCGGGCCGGCGCCGGGAGATCGAGCAGCGCCAGGGCGCCGTCGATAAGGCGCAGCAGGCGCTCGGCGAGCGCGAGCGGGATCTCGGCAAGCGCGAGCAATCGCTCAAGGATCGCGACAAGGCGCTGGCCGCGAAGGAGCAGGAGGCCCGGACCCAGCTCGAGCGCGTGGCGGGACTCTCCGCCGAGGACGCCAAGGCGGAGCTGAAACGCGGGCTCGAGGACGAGGCACGCAGCGACGCGGCCGCCCTGCTGCGGGACATCCGGGAGCAGGCGCAAAAGAACGCCGATCGCGAGGCCAAGAAGGTCGTGGCGCTGGCCATCCAGCGGATTGCCGCCGAGCACACGGCCGAGACCACCGTCTCGGCCGTCGCGCTTCCCTCCGACGAAATGAAAGGGCGGATCATCGGCCGCGAAGGGCGTAACATCCGCGCCTTCGAGGCGGCGACCGGCACCGACGTCATCATCGACGACACTCCCGACACCGTCGTCATCTCCTGCTTCGATCCGGTGCGCCGCGAGGTCGCGCGCCTCTCGCTCGAGCGCCTGATCGCCGACGGCCGCATCCATCCCGGCCGCATCGAGGAGATCGTTCGCAAGGCCCAGGAGGAAATCGAGGCGGGCATCGTCGAGGCGGGGGAGCGCGCCGTCTACGACACGGGGCTGCGCGGCATGCACCAGGAGCTCGTGAAGCTGGTGGGGCGGATGCGCTATCGCACCTCGTACGGCCAGAACATCCTCGAGCATTCCAAGGAGGTCGCCTGGATCGCCGGCATGATGGCCGCCGAGCTGAAGCTCGACGTGCCGCTGGCGAAGCGCGGCGGCCTGCTGCACGACGTCGGCAAAGTCCTGACGCACGAGCACGAAGGCACCCACGTGCAGCTCGGCGTCGAAGTCGCGACCAAGTACGGCGAGCACCCTGTCGTCATCAACTGCATCGCGGCGCACCACGACGACGTCCCGCACGATTCCGCCGTCAGCGTGATCGTCCAGGCGGCCGACGCGGTGTCGGGCTCGCGGCCCGGGGCGCGGCGGGAGGCGTTCGAGACCTACGTAAAGCGGCTCACGGCGATCGAGCAGATCGCGGGAGAGTTCGCGGGGGTCGAGAAGGTGTTTGCGATTCAGGCGGGACGCGAAGTCCGCGTGGTCGTCTCGCCCAACGCCGTGGATGACGTCAAGGCAAACACCCTGGCGCAGCAGATCTCCCGCAAGATCGAGGGCGACTTGCAGTATCCCGGGCAGATCAAGGTCGTGGTGATCCGCGAGACGCGTGCGGTGGACTTTGCCAAATAGCGCCCGGTTGATCGACGGCGTCGCCATCGGCAAGGCGATGCGCGCCGAGCTGGGAGGAGACATCGCGCGGCTCAAGGAGCGCGGCGTCACTCCGGGACTGGCGGCCGTCCTGGTGGGAGAGAACCCCGCCTCCGCGACCTACGTCCGCATGAAGGGCAAGGCGTGCGACGAGGTCGGACTGTATCACGAAACGATCACGCGGCCCGCCGACATGACCGAAGCCGACCTCCTCGCTCTGGTCGACCGCTTGAACGCGGATCCGAAGATCCACGGCATCCTGGTGCAGTTGCCGCTGCCGAAGCACATCAACGCCGGGCGTGTGCTGCTCAGGATCGATCCCGCGAAGGACGTCGACGGCTTCCACCCCGTCAACGTGGGCAAGGTGTCGACAGGAGATCCGACGGGGTTCCGTCCCGCCACGCCGTATGGCGTGCAGCAGCTCCTCGTGCGCAGTGGCATCGAGACGACCGGCGCCAACGTCGTGATCGTGGGCCGCTCCAACATCGTGGGCCGGCCCATGGCCGCGTTGCTGCTCCAGGACGGCCCGGGGGGCAACGCCACGGTCACCGTCTGTCACTCCCGCACCCGCAACATGCCGTCCGTCACGCGGCAAGCCGACATTCTCATTGTCGCCATGGGCAAGCCGGAGTTCGTCGGCGGCGACATGGTCCGCCCGGGCGCGGTGGTGATCGACGTCGGCGTCAATCGCGTCGACGATCCGTCGGCGAAGCAGGGATACCGGCTCGTGGGGGACGTGAAGTTCGCTGAAGCGAGCGCGGTCGCGTCCGCCATCACTCCGGTGCCGGGCGGCGTCGGCCCGATGACGATCACGATGCTGCTCGTCAATACGGTCCAGGCGGCTCTGGCGTGGGCGCACCGCTAGACCTGTTCGCCGCGGCGAGTCCCGAAGGGGCGTGGAGTGTCGCCGAGGTCACAAGACGCGCCAGGGCGGTGATCGAAGCAGGCCTCCTGCCGCTGTGGGTCAAAGGCGAAGTCTCCGGCTTCAAGGCCTACGGCAGCGGCCATTGGTACTTCACCCTGCGCGACAAGGTGGCGCAGCTGCGCTGCGTGATGTGGTCGCGCGACAATCAGCGTCTGCCCGCGCCGCCCGCCGACGGCATGGAGGTCTTCGCCTTCGGCTTCCCGACCGTCTGGGAAGAACGCGGTGAATTCCGCCTCACCGTGCGCCACCTCCTCTCCACCGAAGCCGGTGGTCTCTGGCAGGTCGCGTTTGAAAAAGCCAAGAAGGCCCTCGAGCGCGACGGGCTGCTCGATCCTGCCCGCAAGCGCGCCCTGCCGGCGCTGCCGCGTCGCATCGCCGTCGTCACGAGTCCCGATGGCGCGGCATTCCGCGATATCGCTGCGGTGCTGGAGCGCCGCTGGCCGGCCGATCTGCTCCTCGTGCCGACCCGGGTCCAGGGCGAGGGTGCCGACCGCGACGTCTGTGCGGCGCTCGCGCTGCTCGCGCGCATCCCCAAGCTCGACCTGGCGATCGTCGGCCGGGGCGGAGGATCGAAGGAAGACCTCTGGACGTTCAACAGCGAGCGTGTGGCGCGCGCCCTCGCGGCGGTCCCGGTTCCGGTCGTCTCCGCGATCGGGCACGAAGTGGACGTCACGCTCTGCGACCTGGTGGCCGATCTGCGTGCCCCAACCCCGTCTGCCGCGGCGGTGGCCGCCACCCCCGACCGCAACGAGCTGTCGCTGCAGCTCGAGCGCCTGGCGCAGGGGTTGGTGCGCGGGCTCCGTGCCCCGACACGCAACGCCGCGGAGCGCATGGAGCGTGCCGGTGACCGGCTGAGCGCGGGAGTGACCCGCACCCTGGAACGGGCGAGCGCGCGGGTGGCCGAGGGAGGTGCCCGTCTCGACGCGCTCTCGCCGCTGCGCGTGCTGGCGCGCGGCTACGCGGTGGCGCGCGATGCGTCGGGGACCGTGCTGCGCAGCGTGGTGCAGTTTCCGCCCGGCCTCGCGTTCCGGCTGCGTGTGCGCGACGGCGAGATCGCCGCGCGCGTCGGCGAGTCGTGATGGCCGAAACCCGCGGGCAGTTCTCCCAGGACCTCGAGCGGCTGGAGCAGATCGTGCGCCGGCTCGAGGGCGAAGACCTCGATCTCGACGAGGCGTTGCGGCTGTTCGAGGAAGGGGTCGAGCGGCTGCGCGCCGCCCGCGACCGCCTCGGGGCAGCGGAGCTGCGCGTGCGGCAGGTCCTCGCCGACCAGGCGGGAAAGCTGCGGCTTGAAGATCTCGATCGCTGATCGCGCGCTCGAGGCCTACCTCAGCGACACGCGCACCAAGGTCGATGCCGTGCTCGACCGTTGGTGCACGCGCGCGCAGGAGTTCTGGCCCGCCCCGTTGCCGGCGGCGGTGCGCTACAGCGTGCTGAGCGAAGGGAAACGCCTGCGGCCGACACTCGTCTGTGCCGCCTACGAGGCGCTCGGCGGCCCGGGCAGCACCAGCGGCATCGCGGAGGTCGCCGCCGCCGTCGAAGTGGTGCACGCGTACTCCCTCATCCACGACGACCTGCCGTGCATGGACAACGACGACCTGCGTCGCGGGCGTCCTACCGTCCATCGCGCCTTCGCCGTGCGCGCCGCGACGAGCGCCGGCTACCACATGGTGGGGCTCGCAGCCCGCGTGCTCGCGGCAGGCCTCGACGCCCTCGGCATGGATCTCGAGCGCCGCGCCGCCATCGCCCTCGAGCTGTTCCGCGCGGCTGGGGCGGGGGGAATGATCGGCGGGCAGGTGCTCGACCTCGAAGCCGAGCAACGGGCGATTTCGGTGGAGGCGCTGCGTGAGGTGCACCAGCGCAAGACCGGCGCCCTCATTGCCGCGGCATGTGTCATCGGCGGGATGGCGGCGGGCGGCGACATTCCAGGCGAGCACCTCGCCGCGCTGCGCGGCTACGGCGAGGCGATCGGGCTCGCCTTCCAGATCGCCGATGACGTACTGGACGCGACCGCGACGTCCGCCCAGCTCGGCAAGACGGCGGGGCGGGACGCGCAGCTCGCCAAATCGACGTTCGTCTCGGTCCTGGGCGTCGGTGCTGCCCGCGCAGAAGCGGAGCGCCTCGCCGCCCTGGCCGTAGACCGTCTGCGTCAGGCGGCATTAGTTTCCCCTACGCTCGTGGCCCTGGCGCATTACATCGTTACGAGAACCAACTAGAATGAAGAATGCAGAATGCAAAATGCAGAATTCTGCATCAAACATTCTGTATTTGCAGGCGGCAGTGTACATGCTCAACAGGTCAGCTAGAAGGTGGAATGCAGAATCCAAAATGTAGAATTCTGCATTCATCATTCTGCATTCTGCATTTGAGGTAACAGTGTCCCTGCTCGATGCGATCAGAAGTCCCGAAGACGTGCGTCGCCTCTCCAAGGACCAGCTCCAGCCGCTGGCCGACGAGGTGCGCCGCCGGCTCGTGGACGTCGTGTCGCAAACCGGCGGGCACATCGGCGCCGGGCTGGGCGTCGTCGAGCTCACGGTCGCCCTGTGCCACGTCTTCGAGTCTCCGCGCGACAAGATCGTGTGGGACGTCGGCCATCAGGGGTATCCGTGGAAGATCCTCACCGGCCGCAACAGCCGGTTCCCCACGCTGCGCCAGGAAGGTGGGTTGTCGGGATTCCTGCGCCGCGACGAAAGCCCGCACGACCAGTTCGGTGCCGGCCATGCCGGAACCGCCCTCTCGGCGGCCCTCGGGATGGCGACCGCGCGCGATCTGGCGGGCGCGACGCACAACGTCGTCGCCGTGATGGGTGATGGGGCGATCACGGGTGGACTCCCCTATGAGGCGATGAATAACGCGGGGCATTCCGACCGCGACCTGATCGTGGTGCTCAACGACAACGGCATGTCGATCGCGCCCAACGTCGGGGCGATCAGCACCTATCTCGGCTCGATCATCGCGAGCCCGGTCACCGTGCGGTGGCGCGAGCGCGTCAAGCAGGTGATCGAGAAGACGTCGCACCTGGTGGGCGGCCAGCGGCTCGTCGAGTTTGCCAAGACGGTCGAGGAGAGCGTCAAAAACCTCTGGTCGCCGGGCATGCTGTTCGAAGAGCTGGGCTTCCGTTACTTCGGACCGATCGCCGGGCACGACATGACGCACCTCGTGTCGACCCTCGAGCTGGTACGCGGGCTCAAGGGGCCGCGCCTCGTCCACGTGCTCACGGAAAAGGGGAAGGGATTCCCGCTGCCGGAGCCCGATCTCGAGAAATATCACGCCCGGGCGCCGTACGATCCCATCACGGGCGTGCTCAAGCCGGTGGCGGCGGGCGCCCCGCAATGGACCCGGGTGTTCGGCGAGGCCATCAGTCAGCTGGGCGCGGAGTATCCCAATCTCGTCGCGATCACGGCGGCGATGCCGTCGGGGACAGGGACTAACCTGTTCCAGAAGAAGTGGCCCGACCGGTTCTTCGATGTGGGCATCGCGGAGGCGCATGCCGTGACCTTCGCCGCCGGTCTGGCGACGCAGGGTGTGCGGCCCGTGGTCGCCATCTATTCCACGTTCCTGCAACGTGCCTACGACAGCATCGTGCACGACGTCGCCATTCAGCGGCTGCCGGTGATCTTCTGTCTCGATCGCGCCGGGATGGTGGGGGAGGACGGCCAGACCCACATGGGCTTGTACGACATTCCCTATCTCCTCGCCGTTCCCAACATGACGGTTACGGCACCGCGGGATGGGGCCGAGCTCATCGGGCTGCTGCGCACCGCCCTGACGCACGACGGTCCGTTTTCGCTGCGCTATCCGCGCGACAAGGCACCGGGTGAGGCGCCACCCGCGGCGGAGATCGCCGCCATCCCCTACGGCAGCTGGGACGTGCTGCGCCGCGGACGTGACTGCGCCCTGCTGGCCGTCGGCGTAATGTGCCAGCCGGCGCTCGCCGCCGCGGAGCTGCTTGCGGCCGAAGGGCTCGAGGTGAGCGTCGTGAATTGCCGCTTCCTGAAACCGATGGATCAGGCCCTGCTCGATGCGCTCGTGCGCGACCACAAACTGCTGGTCACGGTCGAAGACGGCGCCGTGTTGAACGGATTCGGCGCCATGCTCGCCGGCGTGGTCCAGACCACCGCCCCCGACGTGCGCGTCGTGGTGCTCGGCGTACCGGACCGGACCTTCGAGCACGCTCCGCGGGCGCGGCAGCTCGAGGCTGTGGGACTGACCGCCTCCGGAATCGCCGCGCGCATCCGCGCGCTCGCGTCGCACGAGAGCCTTTCGCCCCGATGAACGTCGGGGTCGTCGGCAACCCCGGGTACGGCGACCTGCAGGGCTTTCTCGGCCGCCTGACCGCAGCGGCGCCGAAGTACGGTTTCACACTGTTCACCGAAGAGCGGCTCGCCGAGATCTGGCCGGGGCAGCGTCCCGCGGTGTGGGGCCCGGGCGTCAAACTCGATTGCCTGCTCACGATCGGCGGCGACGGCACGCTGCTGCGCGGCGCGCGTTTCTTGAACGGCGCGGGGACGCCGATCCTCGGCATCAACGTCGGGCGCGTCGGGTTTCTCGCTACGGCGCCGGCCCAGAATCTCGATTGGGTGCTGGACGCGGCAGCGCGCGGCGCCTACACGATCGAGCCCCGGCTGGCTCTCGTGGCCACCGTCGAAGATGGTGCCGGAGCGCTGCGGACCCAGCCCATCGCGCTCAACGACATCGTCGTGCACAAAGGCGGCCTCGCGCGGGTGATGCGGTTCCGCCTGTCTGTGGACGGCGAAGAAGTCGGGTCCTACAGTGGGGATGGTATCATCGTCGCGACGCCCACCGGCTCCACCGCCTATTCGATGTCGGCTGGTGGGCCGATCGTGGTGCACGGCGTCGACGCGATCGTCGTGACCGCGATTTGTCCCCACACCCTCGCGGTGCGGCCGCTCGTCCTTCCGGCGTCGGTGTCGATCCTGATCGAGCCGATTCCGCCCTGGGAGGAGAACGAGGAGCTGCTGTTGTCGCTCGACGGGCAGGTGAGTGAGATGCTGCACCCCGGTGAGCGGCTGGTCGTGCGCCGCGCCGAACGACCCGTCATGCTGGGCCGGCTCGGTCCTGAAGGCTTTTTCGCGCGGCTGCGCCGCAAGCTCAACTGGGGCGATCTCTCGGATCGCGAGCGCGGCTAATGCTGACCGAGCTACGCGTGCGCGATCTGGCGGTGATCGCCGACGTCACGCTGTCCTTGGGGCCGGGATTGAACGTCCTCACCGGTGAGACCGGTGCCGGAAAGTCGATGCTGGTAGACGCGCTCGCCCTGTTGCTCGGCGAGCGGGCGTCGACCGACGTCGTGCGGCCGGGCGCCCAGAAAACGATCATCGAAGGTGCGTTTGAGCTCGCAGCAGGTGCGCGCGGCCGCCTGCAGGAGCCGCTCACCGCGCTCGGCGTCGAGCTCGATGAAGGCCAGCTGGTGCTGAAACGCGAGATCGGGGCAGAAGGCCGGTCCCGCGCCTGGGTGAACGGCAGCCCGACGACGGTTGGCGTCCTCGCGCAGCT
>CAZXKN010000193.1:0-5949 GCA_964641815.1 uncultured Gemmatimonadaceae bacterium
GAGGGCCTGCAGATCCGCCTGGACCAGCTGCGTCTCGAGCTGCGCTGCCGTCAGCTCCCGCTCCCGGAACCGCCGATAGTGATCCACCGCGTAGGTCACGACCAGCACCATCCAATACAACAGTCCGTCCGACAGCGCCCACACGACGAATAACTGCAGCGCCGTCGCCATGACGGGTCGGGTGGATGGCCAGATGTTCGCGATGTGCCAGGCGTACCCCACGTCCTGCAGGAACACGAACGAGATGCTGACGGCGAGGTGCAAGGCGACGTGCTGGGGCCAACGCGGGCCGACGATCGGAAAGCGCCGCCCCAGCCACATGATGCCGGGCGTGACGAGCGCCCAGACGAGCGCCTGCGGCATCTGCGCCAGCAACGGCTGCCACCACAACACCGGATTGCCGCGAATCTGGTAGCTGATGAACCCTTCGGCAGCCTGCACGAGGCCGTACGCGATCCACGCCCCGAAGATCAGCCCCCAGGGGATCGGCCGACGGGCGACGGTGGGATTCATGCCGCGGGAAGATGGGCCGCGGCGGGCCGCGACGGTAGGTGAAGCCGGCGCGTCACGCGGCGGGCGTCTCCTGCGGACGGGAGGCCCGCACGACCCACAGGCAGGGAAGCCCGACGGAAATGATGTGGCCCAGGAACCCGTTCATCAGGTTCACCAGCGTAATCCGCATGACGCGCGCGGCCGAGAGCGGGACGACGATGAAATTCATCACGATGAAGACGAGACAGCCGTACAGGATGGCGCTGAGCACCGGCCGGCGGGTGAGCAGCGCGATCCGCTGGCTGGCCAGGGCGTACACGGTCACGATCGCGGAGGCGTTGAACAGATGGAGGACGCCGCCGAGCAGGACGGTGGACCAGCCCCCCTGAAACGATGCGCGGCCGAGTAATCCCGAGGCGACGCCCTGGAAGCACTGCGTTGCGGTGACGCCCCGCAGCAGTCCGTACACGACGACGCAATCCAGCATGTCGAGGGTGGCGACGGCGCAGGCGCCGATCGCGACGGCACGTCCCCGAGCAATGGTCATAAACGGACAATCGACATCGTCTGCGACATCCGAACAAGGCGACTGCGACGAATCGCCGTTCCGGCACGACGAAGTGGTGTCGCGGGCACGTGGCCGTACCCATCCCGCCCGGCGGCGCGTCCGTCGCGTCGGATCGCCGTTCGTCGCAGCACCGTTGAAGCCACCTCCCTCCATCCGCTAGCATCGCCTCACTGGCCTCTCCGCGTCGAGAGGCTCAATCCGCATTCACCATCCAGGAGGACGCTTGCCATGACACGTTGTGTGAAGACCGTCTGCGGTCAACTCCTCGCCGTCGCCCTCGCGGCGCTGCCACTCGCGGCGCAGCAGACGACGGGCAAAGTCGAGGGTACGGTGACGGACGCGGCGGGCGGCGCGCTGGCGAACGCCCAGGTCGTCATCGTGGGGACCTCGTTCGGCGCCATGACCGACGCCAAGGGCTATTACTTCCTGAATAACGTCCCGGTAGGCAACTTCACGCTGCGCGCCCAATTCATCGGGTACGCTCCTACCGAAGTCCAGAACGTGCGCGTGCTCGGTGGCCAGACGATCACCCTGAACGTCACGCTCTCGCCCTCGGCCGTGGCCGTGGCGGGTGTGACGGTGACCGCGGCCGCGAATCCGATCGTGCCGCGCGACGAGGTCGCCTCGAAGTCGATCGTGTCGGGGCAGACGATCAATACCCTTCCCGTCGACGACGTACGCAACGTGATCGCGCTGCAACCGGGTGTAGTGGAGTCCGGTTCGGCGCTCGGCGTGTCGATCCGCGGCGGCCGCCCCGGAGAGCAGAATGTGTACATCGACGGCGCGCCGGTGCGCAGCCAGCAGACCGGCGGACAAGCGATCACCGTGGGCACGAACGCCGTGGAAGAAGCGTCGGTGACGACCGGGGCGATGGGCGTCGAGTTCGGCGATGCGCAGTCGGGCGTCGTGTCGTTCACCACGCGGGCGGGCGGCTCGAAGCTCGAAGGGGCGCTCAACTACCAGACCGACGAGCCGTTCGGCAACTCGCTGAGCGTCGGCTTCAACCGCTTCGAGGGATCGCTGGGCGGTCCGGTGCCGGCCGTCCCCAACCTGCGCTTCTTCCTCTCGGGTGTGGTGCAGGGCCAGCTCTCGGGCTTCGGCGCGATCGGCCAGGACAAGGTTCCGACGTACGTCCTCGGTGGCATCGACACGACGGTGGTGGACGGCGACGGCAACGCCGTCAGCGTCCCCACGTTCCTGCAGTACAGCGGCAGCTGCAACCCGGCGAGGAACTCAGGCTTCGCCTGCCAGGGCCTCCGCCTCCCGATGAACTGGAACGACAACCTCCAGACGCAGGGCAAGCTGTCGTACTCGTATGGCGCCGGATCGAGCCTCGCGCTCACCGGTCTGGCGAGCGGACAACAGGGCCGTTTTTCCCCCGGCACCCTGGTCGGCGATCCGGCGCTGTACGGCGGCTTCCACGCCTGGCAGCGGCTCGCGGTGCTGAACCTGAACCATTCGTTCTTCAAGAGCGCCGAACGTGAGCTGGCGCTGAACGTCAACCTGAGCTGGGGACAGAACGACAGCATCACCGGGCCGCTCGACCCGCAAGACGAGCTGGGTTCCCGCAGCCCGGCGCTCGGACTCGACTTCGCCCCGCTCCGGTTCGCCGGTGTGTCGGTCATGCCGTTCCCGATCACCGATCAGATCATTCGCAACATCCGCACCAACAACGGGCTGCGGGTGCCGTATCTCAATCAGACCGACCTGCGCAACGTGCAGCCGTACCGCATCAACCCCTACGGGTTGAACGGGTCGAACAGCGTCGCGGCGTTTCCGACCGCCGGGCTCGGCGTCGGAGCATTCGGCTCGGCGTTGTATCGCGAGAATCGCTACCGCGAGTTCGTGCAGATCGACTGGCAGGCGAACCGCTTCCACCGCTTCAACTTCGGGGCCGAGGCGAAGCAGACCGATCTGGCGTATTGGACCGGCGGCTTCCTCACGCAGATCTTCATGAGCGCGTTCGTGGCGCATCCCGTAACCGACGCGGTGTGGGCCGCCGACCGGCTCGATCTCGGGGACGTCGTGCTCGAGCTGGGCGCGCGCTGGGACTACATGAACGCCAAGGCGCTCTTCCCCAACGTGCCGGGACGCATTTTCACGAATCCGGCGTGGCAGACTGGCGCGGCGACGAACGATGCGGCGTACCAGGCGTCGCTGGCGTCGGTGTTCAGCCCCTCGCAGGCGCATCACACCCTGAGCCCGCGCCTGCGGGTGTCCTTCCCGATCAACGAGAAAACCGACTTCCGGCTGTCGTACTCCCATCAGGTGCAGACCCCGGATTTCGTCACGATGCTGTCGGGGACGAACAACGACCTGTCGTTCACGAACACGAACGACGCCTTCGGGCGCGACGTCGGCTTCGGCAAGACGATCCAGTTCGAGTTCGGGGCGCGGCATGCGTTCAGCCCGGACCTGGTGCTGGACGTGTCGGCCTACAACAAGAACTTCGTCTCGGATCTGGCGTACCGGATCAAGCCGTACGACGATCCCGCCAACCCGGGCTCGACGGTGAACGTGAACGTGCTGACGACCGCCGACTTCGGGTATGCGCGCGGCATCGACGTGAAGGTGGACAAGCGCGTCGGCAGCTGGCTCGACTTCTCCGGCAGCTACACCTTCCAGGTGGCCCGCAGCACGGGGTCGGATCCGTTCTCCTACCTGCGGACCGGGGCGCGGCAGATCAGCCAGGTTACGGGTGATCAGGTGCCGCCGCCGGAGCAGCCGCTCCCGACCGATGACAACCGGGCACACAACTTCGTCGGCGCGCTGACGCTCAGCGTTCCGGCGGGGTGGCACAAAGGCACGACGCTGGGGGCGCTCTTCGAGAACTTCGGCCTGTTCACCACGTTCCACGCGGTGAGCGGGCTCCCCTACACCCGGGTGCTCAATTCCGGTACAGGAGTCACGGCTCCGCGGTCGGCGTTCGGCCTGGTGGCGAATTCCGCGGAGCCGATCAATTCGTCGACGATGCCGTGGACGAAGCTCGTCGATCTGCGGCTCAACAAGGGATTCCGGGTGGGCCGCGCGGACGTGACGGCGTTCGCGGACGTGCGCAACCTGTTCAACTTCAAGAACGTCGTCGGGCTGTATTCCGAAACCGGGGACGTCGTCAATGCATTGTTCCAGACGAACGTTCTGAGCCCCGAGTTCTCGGGGCTGCGCATCGAGGCCCAGGCGAACGGCCACTTGTTGTCGAGTGGCGCGATCGACCTGGTGCCGGGGTGCGGCACGTGGACGGGCTCGACCGCCGGCCCGGTCGACTGCGTCGTGTTGCGGCAAGTGGAGGCCCGCTTCGGCAACGGCGACGGTGTGTACACGCTGGACGAGCAGACCAGTGCGCTGAACGCGTTTTATTCGCGGTTCCGCGGGCCGCAGACGTTGTACGGCCTGCCGCGTCAGGCGCGGGTGGGGTTCGAGCTGAGCTTCTAGACGGTGATGAGTGGCTGGTGGCTGGTGGCGCGTGGTCGTCCCACTCGCCACCCACCACCACCACTCGCCACCGACGTTTCAGTGCCCCGGCACGAGCGGCACGCGCGTCAGGGTGAACAGCTGTCCCTTGCGCGCGGGATTGATCGTGAGCCGGGTGTAGGAGGTCGGGCTGCTCGAGCCGTCGACCACCAGCCGCGTCACGTTCGGCGCTACGGGCGTATTCGCGTGCATCGGGAAGAACGGGCTTCCCGGAGTGAAGGGCGTGTCCACCCGCCAGACGTGCGAGTCCCCTTCGAGCAGCAGGACCGGACGGCCGAACTGCGCCGCCAGGGTGCCGATCTGCTGTACCAGCCCGTCATATCCGGCGTTGAAGGTGGCGGGATTCTTCACCTGCTCGGCCGGATCCCACATGTCCGCCTGGAAGGCGAGCACCACACCGCGCGCATTGCGTTGCGTCGCCGTGGCGAAGGTCTGGGCGATCAGGTCGCTGTCGGCCTGGGCGCGCGCGGCGAACTCGTCGGCCTGCGACGGGTAGCTCGCCCAGCTGGCCGGCATGTCGACCGGGGTGACGAGCCACGGCAGCGGGGTGCTGCTCCACGGCGCGAGGTCATTGAAGCTGCCGGTGATGTTCAGCGCCGCGAACACGACGCTGCTCTGGCTCCACCAGACGTTCTCCACGAAGGCGGAGTGGTCGGGGTCGTCCGCCTGGCTGAACACGGCCCGTGGGGTGAGCCCGAGGGTCTGGCCCGGGACGGGGAAGAACAGCGTGCGGATCGCCTGCAGCCGCTCGGTGGGGGTGTAGAGCCCGTTGTTCTTGCTGAAGACGTGACAATCGGTCCACTCGTTGTCGCCGATGGTGTAGACGAGCGGGCCTGCGAACGTATCGAACAGGCCCTTGATCGTGGCGAAGTAGGCGTCGGTGCACGGCGAGCTGCTTCCTGCCTTGATGTCACCGACATGGATCACGAGCTGAACGGCGGGATCGTTGTTGATGAGTGAGATCAGCTGGGGCAGTGAGTCGAGCTTGCCCTGGCCGTAGGGCATGTCGCCGATGACGGCGTACGTCGCACCGGCGTCGGCCTCCGCGACGGTGGCGCTGGCAACGGCGCGTGGATGCAGGTTAGAGGGACCAGCTGGGGCATCTGGGCTGCAGGCGGCGATGAGGGCCAGCAACGACAGGGCTAGCCCACGCGAGGACTGCCGGGTCATGGGGTGTTGCCTCCGGTCGGGGGGATACCGCGATCGACACGGAGCAAACCAATCAGCCGGCGGCAACATTCCGGTCACCGCGCCGTACCGCCACGGTATCGCGGACGCTGCAACCCGTTGACTACCGCAGCACGTCGAGTGCGACCTCGACACGCCCGAACGGCGCACTGACTTGCACTCCCTGTACCAGCGGCCGGACGCGCGCCAGCATCTCGCGCGCGATCTGCACCCCCTCGGCCAGCGCCGCT
>CAZXKN010000194.1:0-33729 GCA_964641815.1 uncultured Gemmatimonadaceae bacterium
ACGCTGCCGGCCTTCTTCGTATCACGGCGGAAGCGCACGCCGGCAAGCGGCGCGCGCGCCTTGAGCGGGCCCGAAATCGGAATCCACATCGCGATCACGGGGCCCAGCGTCCCCGAGAGCAGCTCGGTCTGGCGCACCGAGCCGAACGCCACCGAGACGTTGGCGCGTCCCTCCAGTCCCTGCACGAAGCTGTTGGGAACCTGGAAAAAGCGGCCTTCGATGGTGCCGACGGCGTCGTTCCCGATGCCCACGCGCACGCCCAACCCGAAGCCGAGCCCGAGCTGGTTCGTCGTCGCGACCGGCGTCGCGGAGCTGCAGGTGAACAGCAACGGCACCTGCGACTCACTCACCCGTGCGAGTCCGAGCTCGGTCGACGCAAACGGCGCGATGCCCCGGGCGCCGATCGGGTAGTAGCTCGAGTTCAACCCGAAGAACGTCACCTGCCGGGTGCAGCTGTTGTCGGAGAGGTCGTTGTAGCGCTGGACGACGAGTCCCGTTTCGTCGTAGTCGCCGGTGAGCAGCGCGAGGGTCGCGCCGTATCCGCTGTAGCTCGAGGACACGGCGTTGCCGTTCTCGATCGAGATCGTGGAAACGAGCGGTCCAAAGCGGAGGCGGCGTTGGGCGGCGGCGGGCGTCGCGAGCAGGACGGCGGCCGCGAGCACGGCAAGACTGCAGCGAGTGTGGTTCATGACGGTGGTATACCCGAAGGGTTCCGGTCGCCGTCACTTGTAAGAACGAAACGAGCCGGGGGCCGTGATAACGGTCACCCGGCCCCCGTGCGGTGCGATACGCTCGTGCTTATTTCACGAGCAATCCGACGACGATGCCGGCCACGTTCATCCGGATCAGCCACGACCAGAACGTGGCGTTCATCAGTGCCCGCACGCGATCGTACCACACTCCGGTGCCGAGCGTCGAGAGGGCGATCGTCGGCAGCCAGAGAATGGTGGCGAACTCCATTCCCGCGAGGACCCCACCGCCCTGTACCCAGAGCGCGCTCATGAAACGGTGGTAGAACAGCGCCAGCAACACACCGAACACGAACGACAGCACAGCAGACTTCACCATCATCGGGCCCATGTTCACCGCCTGCCCGGCCGGCGGCTTCGTCATATACTCCTCCATCCCCTTCGTGAACACCTTGGTCCACAGGAAGAAATCGGCAAACCACGCCGCCAGCCCCGCGATCAGTCCCGCGAGCCACCAGCTCATAGCCCCTCCCGTTGGATGATGTTGCTTACCCACCTCCGCCGATGCCGCGCACCCCGATATCGGTCATGGCGCGCAGGTCGAGCACTTCGTCCAGCTCCTTCCCTTTCAGCACACCCTTCTGGATCAGCAGCTCTCGCACTGAGAGATTCCGCTCCACCGCCTCCTTCGCAAGCTTCGCCGCTTCGGCGTAGCCGATCTTCGGCGCCAGCGCCGTCACGAGTGCGGGGCTGCGATCGAGCCAATAGGCGCACATCGCCTGGTCGGGCTCGATGCCGTCGACGCAACGCTCCGCCAGCACCCGGCTCGCCGACGTGAGGATGGCGAGCGTGAGAAACAGGTTCTGTGCGATGAGCGGCATCATCACATTCAGCTCGAGTTGACCCGCCTCCGCGGCCGCGGCGATCGTGACGTCGTTTCCGACCGCCTGGAAGCAGACCATGTTGACCATCTCCGCGATCGACGGATTGACTTTCCCCGGCATGATGCTCGAGCCGGGCTGCACCGCCGGGAGCCGGATTTCCGCCAGCCCGGTCCGTGGGCCCGAGGCGAGCAGCCGGATGTCATTCGCGATCTTCCCCAGATCGACGGCGTAGGTCCGCAGCGCGCCGGACAGGGCGGTCGCGTCGCCCATCGATTGCATCAGCTGGACGCGATCCTTCCCTTCCCGGACGTCCAACCCCGTGATGGCGCGCAGCTGCTTGACCATGAGCGCCGGGTAGGCCGGCTCGGCGTTCAATCCCGTGCCCACGGCCGTGCCGCCGATCCCCAGATCCTTCAGATCTTCGGCCGCGCGCGTGATACGCTCGCGGTTGCGCTGCACGGTGTGCCCGTATGCGGTGAACTCCTGGCCAAGGCGGATCGGGGTGGCGTCCTGGAGGTGGGTGCGGCCCGATTTCAATACCTGATCGAACGCCGTGCCCTTCTTCGTCAGCGCCTGGCTCAAACCGTCGAGCACCGGCAGGAGCCCACGCACCAGCGCGAGCGCGCCGAGCCGGATCGCCGTCGGGATCACATCGTTGGTCGACTGCGCCATGTTCACGTGATCGTTGGGATGCACGGGCGTGTACGACCCGCGCGTCCCGCCGAGCAGCTCGTTGGCACGGTTGGCGAGCACTTCGTTGGCGTTCATGTTGTGCGACGTGCCGGCCCCCGCCTGATAGGGATCGACGACGAACTGGTCGCGGTGCTGCCCCGCCAGGACTTCATCCGCCGCCCGCACGATCGCGTCGGCACGCCTGGCGTCGAGCCGGCCGGTCTCCTGGTGCGTGAGCGCAGCGGCCTTCTTGATCCACACGACGGCGTCGACGAATACGGGCTGCGGAGCGAGCCCCGAGATGGGAAAGTTCTGTCGCGCCCGCTCCGTCTGGACGCCGTACAACGCGGCGCTCGGCACGGGCAGCTCGCCCAGGGGATCGCGTTCGACGCGCGTCGCGCTCATTGCTTCAGTGCCTCCGCAGGTTTTCGCTTGCGTGTCCAGCCGATGGTGACGAGCTCCCGTGCGGCTCGTGTGCCGAGCGAATGCACCATCAGGTAGGCGCCGAGGATCGTGAGGAGGATAACAGAATAGAAGCGCCACAGGAGCAGCATCGACACGCCGCGGGCTCCGAAATCCCCGGCGAACCCGGACAGAAACGCCACTTCGATCCCGCCGCCGCCGGACGGCAGCGGCACAACCAGGGGCGAGGCCAGGAGCGCCAGGGCGCCGAAGAACATCGCCCCGAACGGCGGCGCATTGGGCATCCCCCACGCCAGCGCCGGCAGGATGAGGGCGCGCGCGGCGAGACTCACGGCGGTCAGCGCGGCGTTCACCGTCTGCACCCAGAACGGCGCCCGACGCACGTGCGCCCAGGCGACGCGCCACTGGCGCCGCACACGATGGCGGATCGCCCCGGCCTTCACGAGCCGCTGCGTCAGATAGATGATCAGCAGCACGGCGAGCGCCGCGATCTCGACGACGATCAGGTCCGCCGCGATGTGCCGCTTCAACCACATCTCCGCGGAGACTTTCCAGTCGGGGACGTAATGGAGCAGGAGCGCGACCAGCATCAACAGGAATACCGGCCACTCCCCCGCCACCTCTACCCCGACGGCCACGAGCGCGGTCACGGAGCGGATCCCCGCCTCGGTCAAGCCGGCGAACCGCGCCGCCTCCCCGCCGAGCCGATTGGGAGTCAGCGTCGACGCCGCCTCACCGTACAGGTTGAGCCGCACCGCCGGCCAGAAGCGCAGCGCGCCGCCCGCGGTCCAGGCCGCCAGCTGGATGCGCCAAGCGCGGACGACGACGTCGATGGCGAGGGCCAAGAGGGCGAGAAGGTGTGGCATCAAATGAAAAATGCAGAATGCTGAATGCAGAATTGCCCTGCAGCGTTCCGGGTACTCCATGCACTACGGCAATTCTGCATTCTGCATTTCCAATTCTGCATTCTCTTAGTCCGAGCAATCGCCGAGAGGATAGATGAACCCGCAGTTGGGACACGGGTTCTTGCACCCCCACGGCCGCCGGCGCACGATTGCCCCGCAGCGCAAACACGTGGGCAGGGGCCGGTCAGGCGATGGGAAAAGCGCCGCTGAGGAACGGATTGGCGCCGCGCTCGACACCGATCGTGGTTCTGGGTCCATGGCCGGAGTACACGATGGTCGAATCGGGGAGAACGAGCAACTCCCGCTCGATGCTGCCGAGCAGCGTTTCGTGGTTGCCGCCGGGGAGATCGGTGCGCCCGATCGAGCCTTGAAACAACACGTCGCCGCTGAACACGACCCCCTCCCCGACCAGTGAAACGGAGCCGGGAGAGTGCCCCGGCGTGTGCCGCACGGCGAATGTCAGCGCCCCGACCTGGACCGACGCGCCGTGGGACCAGGATTGCTCCGGCGGGGGCAGCGGCGGCACCGGCGCGAGCCCGAACGCCGCCGCCTGCTCCGGGACGTGATCGTACAGCGGGCGGTCGGCGGGATGCAGATAGATCGGGGCACCGGTTTCAGCGTGGACCCGGGGGACCCCGAGGACGTGATCGATATGGGCGTGCGTGATCCAGATGGCGACCGGCCGCGCACCAGTCTCGTTGACCGTGTGCAGAATCAGGCCGGCTTCTTCACCGGGATCGACGATGGCGCATTCCCGGGCGGCCTCGTCCACGACGAGGTAGCAGTTCTCGACGAACGCCCCGTTGGGGATCTGGATGATCTTCATGACACCGCGGCGGGCTTCGCCGGAGCGAGCTGGCCCGAGGCCCGGAGGCCGGCGAGGTATTTCTCGACGGCGATTGCTGCCGTCGTCGCGTCGCCCACCGCCGTCGTGATCTGCCGGGTCACCTGACTGCGCACGTCGCCCGCGGCGAACAGCCCCGGGATCGACGTCATCATCTTCTCATCGGTGAGGAAGTAGCCGCCTTCGTCGTGGCGGTAGTGCCCCTCCACCAGCCCCGCGTTGGGACGGAACCCGATGAAGATGAACACGCCGCCGACCGCCAGCTTGCTCTTCTCTCCCGTGACCGCGTCCTCGAGCTCCAGGTGCGTCGTGCCCTTCTCGCCACCGCCGACTGCGAGAACCCGCTTGTTCCACACAACTTCGATCTTGGGGTTCGCGAACGCCCGCTCCTGCAGGATCTTGGAGGCGCGGAACGCGTCGCGGCGGTGCACGATGTAAACCTTCTCGGCGTAGCGCGTGAGATAGTCGGCCTCCTCCACCGCGGCGTCCCCGCCCCCGACCACCGCCAGCACCTCGCCCTTGAAGAAGGCGCCATCGCATACCGCGCAGTACGAGACGCCCTTCCCCGCGTACTCCTTCTCTCCCGGGACGCCGAGCTTGATCGGCGTGCCGCCGGCGGTGAGGATCACGGCGGGAGCGCGGAACGTCCGGCCGCGCGCCGTGACCACGTCGAACCAGCCGTCCTCGACCTTGCGGATCTTCTCGACGGTGTCGGTGACGATCTCCGCGCCGAACTTCTGGGCGTGCGCGTGGAATTTCTGGGCCAGCTCCCACCCCTTGATGCTCTCGTACCCGATGTAATCCTCGATCAAATCGGTGTTCAAGAGCTCGCCGCCCGGGGCGCCGCGCTCGATCGTGAGCGCGTGCAGCATGCCGCGCCCGGCGTACATCGCCGCGCACATACCCGCGGGGCCGGCCCCCACGATGATCACGTCGTAGCTCGACTGCTTCGTCTCAGCCATCGGTTCGGAATTCCAGCCGTGGGGGATCCGCCTCCCCCGCCAGGGCCCGCGACAACGCGTCGCGGAAGCGCACCGTTTCGAGCTCGACGCCGGGGTGCTGCGGTCCGGCCAGTTTCGCAAGCGCCGCCGCCCCAACTACCACCACACCGTGGCGATTGCCGCGTTCCCGGTGCAGCAGCGCCGCCGCGGCCTGGATCAACCCCTGCCACACGCGGCGTTCATCCTCGTCAATTATAGAACGCCACACGGTTTCCAGCGCTTCATGCGCCAGCCAGAAGTCGCCCGCATTGAACAAGTCGCGTGCATGCTCCAGCTGCCGTCGGCGGGCTTCGGGAGTCATGGCTATCAGCTATCAGCTGTCAGCTGTCAGCTATCAGCCAGCTGAGAGCTGAGAGCTGACGGCTCCCCACCGATTCTCAAAAGATTCACCGCCCCATGACAAGCACTCACGGTTGCCACCAGCACCAAGCCGCCCGCCGGTCGCCGGGCCGTGTCCGCGACGATGCGTTCCCCCTCGAGTACCGTATCGACGGTAAAGGTGCCGACGCCGAAGACGTGGTGCCGGCAGACGAACAGCGCCGGACCGGACACCGGCTCGCCCTGCTCCCGCATCCGGTCGGCCAGCCCGCGCACGGCGTCGGGCATCTCCCAGGTGCGCGAGGCACCGATCGCAGGACAGATCGCCGGCTCGATGCAGTGCGTGGGACACACCCAGTCGGCGAACGAAACGTAGCGCGTCCGGTCCCGGGCGGTGCGGTCGTACGGCGTGTCGAGGCTGCCGGGAACGTCGATGATCTCGAGGACGCGGCGCGGAAAGCGGGCTTGCGTCCGCCGCACCACCCACTCGAACATCAGGTGCGACATGTGCGGCGAGGGCACGATGTGATCGCGTGCGGCATCGCTCGGCCCGGGACTGGTCGCAAAGAGGAAGTGATCGAAGAACGCATCCCATTCGCTGGTGACGAAGCTGCGGTCGCGTGCCTCCGGCAGCTCGCGCCGCGCGCGACAATCGGGATCGCGATCCACCACGATCGCCGTGCGGTACTCCGCCTTGCCGCGCGCCTTCGCCCTCGCGAGCTGCGTGGCATAGAACGTCCCGTAGCACCCGCCACCCACCACGACGACGTCGCGCATCCGCGCGGGAGCCGTGGTTTCGCTCACCGGATCAGGCGCCCGCCGTCCACCGGTAACACGACACCGGTGACGTAGTCGCTCCGCAGCAGGAACAGCACCGCCTGGACGATGTCGTCGGGGGCCCCGAGTCGCTGCAGCGGCGTCGTATCGATGAGATGCGCGCGCGCGCTGTCGGGCCAGTCATCCGGCGGGAGAATCGCGCCCGGCGCCACCGCATTGACCGTGACCTCGGGTGCGAGCACCCGCGCCAGTCCCTGCGTGAGCATCACCACCGCCGCCTTGCTGATGTTGAGCGGGAGATAGGCCGGCCAGACCTCGAAGGCGGCCACGTCGGCGAGGTTCACGATCTTGCCGTGCCGCACCCGGAGGTGCGGGGCCGCGCCCTGCGATACGAAGAACGCCGCGGACAGGTTCAACGCCATCGTGTCGTGCCACGCCTCGGGCGTAATGTCGGCGAACTCGGCGCGGGCAATCACGGCGGCGGAGTTGATGAGGATGTCGAGCCGGCCGAAGGTCTGGACCACGCGGTCAGCGAGCGCCCGCGCGACCCCTGCGTCCCGCAAGTCGCCCGGAAACCGCTCGGCGCGTCGTCCCGCGGCGCGGGCGGCGGCGAGCGTCTCTTCCGCACCGGCCGCGGACGCGTGGTGGTGAACCGCGACGTCGCATCCGGCTCGCGCCAGCCCGGCGGCGATCGCGGCCCCTAGGCGGCGCCCCGCCCCCGTCACGAGCGCGACCCGACCGGCGAGCTCCACCGTCTCAGCCCGGTGCCGCGAGCAGCGGCAACACGTGGCCGGTCACCGTGGCGGCACTGTCGGAGGCGAGCCAGAGGACGGTCCGGACCAGATCGGCCATCTCGACGAAGCGCGCCCCCGCGCCCATGTCGCGCACGTTCGTCCCGGTGCGAACCGCCTCGGGCGCGATCGCATTGACCCGAATACGATCGTCCCGGAACTCGCGGGCGAGCGCGCGCGTCAGCGCCGCGACGCCTCCCTTGGCCGCGGCATACGCAGCCAGGTTGGGTGCCGGCTGGCGCACGGCGATCGACGCGAAGGTGACGATCGCCCCGCCGCCGCGGCGCCGCATGGCGGGGATCGCCGCCTGACTCATGGCGAACACCGTGCGCAGGTTGCTCGCAAGCTCTCGATCCAGCGCGGCGACGTCGCTTTCGAGAAACGGCCCGTAGCTCGTGAGCCCACCGGCGGTGTTGATCAGGAGATCGAGCCCGCCGAACCGCTGCTCCGCGGTCGCGACCGCGGCCCGGGCCGCGGTGGGATCGCTCAGGTCGCCCGCCGCGAGCGCCGCGCCGATGCCGCTCGCTTCGAGCTCCGCGACCCGGGCCTCGAGTGTGGACCGGTTGCGCGCCGCCACGACCACGTTCGCGCCTGCGTCGCCCAAGGCTCGCGCGATCGCGGCGCCGACTTGCTCCGCCTGCCCCACGCCGGTGACCAGCGCCACCTTGCCGGTGAACGACCCGCCCTGATCCACTACCCGCCCTGGACGGCGGCGACGATGTCGTCCACCGCCGGCGCGCCGCGCTGGCCGAAACGCACCGTCCCGTCCTTGCCCACGACGTACACGGTGCGGGCAATGCCGCGGTCGTCTTCCTTCAGGGCGTGATACGCCCGGGCGATCGCGCGGTCGGGATCGGAGAGCAACGGAAAATTGAACCGCATCTTGTCGACGTACTTCCGGTGAGCGTCGATCGATGCCGGGTTCACGCCGAAGGGCTGGATCCCGGCGTTCTCGAATTTCGTCATCTCATCGCGCACGGCGGAGAGTTGGCGGTTTCACCCAGGAGTGTCGTTGCCCGGATAAAGCACCAGGGCGACGGGGCCGCGGCGCAGCAGCTCGGCCAGTCGATACGTCTTGCCATCCGACGCCGCGGCTTCGAACGCCGGAGCATGCGAACCGATCGCGAGCGGCTCACTCATTACGGTTTCCTCCTTACGTAGTCCACCTTACGCTCTTATCCGTACGCTCTTGTCTTTTCGTGCTTCCAACTCCTCCAACCATTCGAACGGAACGTCCATGCCCCCCAACGGCGCATGCGCGCCTCCCGTATCTCCCTCGCCGTGCCAGTCCGAACCTCCGGACACGGCGAGCCTGAGTTTGGTCGCCAGTTTCGTGAGCCGCGTTTCGACGTGCTTGGGATGGCTGGGATGGCGCACTTCGATGCCGTCGAGGCCTTCCATCATCAGCGCAATGAGCTGTGGTTCCTGCCCGCGCTCGCCCAGGTGGGCGGCGAGCACGAGTCCGCCGCTCTGGTGCACCAGGTCCGCGACCTCACGCAGCGTCGGCAGTGTTTTTTCCACGAAGGCGGGGCGGCCGCGGCCGAGAAACCGGTCGAAGGCCTGCTCGAAGTCGTCGACCACGCCGGCGTCGACCAGGGCGCGCGCCACGTGCGGGCGCCCCAACGACCCGGTTCCCGCCTGGTAGGCGAGATCCTCGAGATCGATCTCGACGCCGAGCTGTTGCAGCTTCTCCACCATCTGCGCACCGCGCCGCTGACGGGCCGCTCGGGCCCCCGCAAGAAACTCCTCGAGGGTCTGATCACCGACCGGAAGGAAGTACGCGAGGAGGTGCATCTCTCCCCACGGTGCCCGCACGCTGAACTCGCAGCCCGGCACGACACGGACCCCGACCGCACTCCCCGTCGTCTGGGCGAGGGCGATCCCGGCGAGGGTGTCGTGATCGGTCAGCGCGATGGCGGTGAGCCCCACGGCTTTGGCGCGCCGCACCACCGCGTCCGGAGTGGCCTGGCCGTCCGACGCGGTGGAATGACAATGCAGATCAACGCGCGCCGTAGGCGCCTTCCGGAGCGGTCCAGGCCGGCTGCGATTGGTGGAACAGTCCGAGCAGCTCGCCGTCCGACAGCTCGCGCAGCGCGGCATCGGTGCGGCGCACACCCATCGGCGTATAGCGCGTGAACCGTCGTTTGCGTTCGGGGCCGGTGCCGAGCTGGAACATGAGGCCGTACTGATCCTGGCCGTAGACCGTGGATCGGCCGGAGGGATACACCGACCACTCCTGGCTTTCTACGGTGAGGGAGCGCGGCGGCATCAGGCCTCCGCTCCGGCGGCGAGCGATACCTCGCTCCACAGCTCCCAGGCATCGGGAGCGTACGTCACGAGGCTCTGCAACCGCTTCTCGAGCTTGGTCTCTTCGGGCAGTCGCGAGGCCTGCGCGCGGTGCGACATCTCGGTCTGGCTCTCCGAGAATTCGATGAACAGCCGCGGGTCCTTCGCGTTGCGGAACACCCAGATGCGTTGTCCGCGCGCGTCGGCGAACTGTGCCAGCTCGCGCAGCGTCGCGAGGTAGTCGAGCTCGTTCGCGGCGGGAACCCGCACGCGCGCCGCCGTCAGCACCTTCGGCATCGCTACATCTCCTGCTCGGGGAAGTTCTGCAGCGTGGCCTTCACGTCGGCCAGGAACTTGTCGGCGTCGGCGCCGTCGACGACGCGGTGGTCGTACGACATCGTCAGCATCCCCATCGTGCGGATCGCGATCGCGTCCGCGCCGTCCTCCTGCGTGACCACCCGGGGGCGCTTCTCGATCGTGCCCACGCCGAGGATCGCGACCTGCGGCTGGTTGATGATCGGGATGCCGGCGTAGGGACCGAAGCCGCCGGGATTCGTGATCGTGAACGTGCCGCGTTGGATCTCGTCGGGGGAAAGCTTCTTGGTGCGGGCGCGCTCGCCCAGATCGTTGATGGCGCGCGCCAGGCCGAGCAGGGACAGCTCATCGGCGCGCTTCACGACGGGGACGATCAGCCCCCAGTCGAGCGCCACCGCGATGCCGATGTTGATGTCGCGGCGGTAGATCGTGCTCTCGCCCGACACCGCGGCGTTGATGATCGGATGCTTGCGCAGATTCGCGGCGCACGCCTTCGCGATGAACGCCAGGAAGGTGAGGTTGACGCCGCGATCGGCGTAGGACGCCTTGTGCGTGGTGCGCAGGCGTGCGACCTGCGTGTAGTCGATCTCGAAGAAGCTCGCGACGTGGGCCGAGACGCGCCGCGACATGGTCATGTGATCGGCGGTGATCCTGCGGATCTTGGACCACGGCTCGACGCGATCGCCGGGCCAGGGCTCGGTGGCGGGGTGCTCGATGCCGGCAGGTGCCAGGGGCCGGGCGCCGGGTGCCGGGACGGTACGCGCCGGTGCCTGCTCAATGAAACCGAGGATGTCCTGCTTCGTCACCCGCCCGGCGAATCCGGTTCCCGCAATCTGCGAGATATCGACTTGATGCTCCGCGGCGATCTTGCGCACCAGCGGCGTGGACTTCCGGCGCAGCCGATCCTCCGCGGTCTCGCCATTCCCGCCCACAGCCACCGGAGCCGGCGCGGGACGCGGCGCGGCCGGACTCGGACTCGGGGCGGGCGCGGCCGCCGCCTTCGCCGCGGGCGCAGGCTCCAGCGTGGGAGCGGGCGCGGCCGGCGCCGGCGCGGGTGCCGATGCCGCGGCACCTTTCTCGGTCTCCAGCACCGCGACGAGCGTCTGCACCGGGACCGTCTGCCCCTCCTGCACCTTGATCTCCGCCAGCACCCCCGCCGCGGGCGACGGAATCTCGGCGTCGACCTTGTCGGTCGAGATCTCGAACAGTGGCTCATCGCGTTTCACTGCGTCGCCGACCTTCTTGAGCCACTTGCTGAGGGTGCCCTCAGCGATGGACTCCCCCATTTGAGGCATCAGCACGTCAATGCGAGCCATAAATGATCTCCGGAAGACGCTGTCAGCTCTCAGCTCTCAGCTTTCAGCTTAGCTGACGGCTGACCGCTGATAGCTGAGAGCGCCTTTAGTATCGCGCTAACCACTTCGCCGCCTTCACGATGTCGTCCGTCTGCGGCAGCACAAAATCTTCCAGCGTCGGCGCGTACGGCAACGGCACGTCGTGCGCCGTGACGCGCATGATCGGCCCGTCGAGCCACTCGAACGCCTGCTCGTTGATGCGTGCGGTGATCTCGCCGGCCAGGCCGCCGGTGCGCGTGTCTTCGTGCACGATCAGCACTTTGTTCGTCTTCTTGACCGAGGCCATGATCGCGGCATCGTCGAGCGGCAGCAAGGTGCGCAGGTCGAGTACCTCGGCGCTCAGACCATCGCTCTGCGCCAGCTGATCGGCTGCCTCGAGCGCCTTCCACACCGTCGCGCCGTAGGTGATGATCGACAGGTCCTTCCCTTCCCGCGCCAGCCTCGCCTGTCCGATCGGCGTGAGAATCTCCTCGCCCTCGGGCAACGTCTCCTTGATGCGCCGGTACAGCCACTTGTGCTCGAGGTAGATGACGGGATCGTCGTCGCGAATCGAGGCCTTGATGAGCCCCTTCGCGTCCCGCGCCGTCGCCGGGTACACGATCTTGAGTCCCGGCGTATGGAAGAACGCCGCCTCGGGATTCTGCGAGTGAAACGGTCCACCGCGTACGTAGCCGCCGCAGGGGCCACGCACGACGATCGGCGTCGCCAGGCCGGCCCGATAGCGCGCCGTCGCGACGTAGTTCGTCAGCATGTCGTAGGCGCACGAGATGAAGTCGATGAACTGCATCTCCGCCACGGGGCGCATCCCCATGTGCGCCGCACCGGCCGCCGCGCCCACGATCGCCGCCTCGGCGATCGGCGTGTCGATGACGCGCGCGGCGCCGAACTTCTTCTGGAATCCGTCAGTGACCTTGAATGCGCCGCCGTAGGCGCCGATATCCTCGCCCAGCATGAATACGCGATCGTCGCGCTCCATCTCCTCCCAGAGCCCCTGGCGCAGCGCCTCGAGGAACGTGACGTCGGCCATCAGAACTCCCCCCGCCGATACCAGAGACGGGGACTCGCCGGCGGATCGACATACACATCGGTCAATGCGGAATCCCCCGGCGGCAGCGGCTCGTTCACGCACGCGTCGGTCGCCTGATCGATCTCGTCCGTCACCGCTTGATCGATCTCGACCAGATCCGATTCCTCGGCCCAGGCATTGTCCAGGAGCTGTTTCACGTAGCGGTCGACGGGGTCGTTCGCGCGTGCCCAGCGCTCCTGCTCGTCCTTCGGCTGATAGGATTGATCGTCGTGCTCCGCGTGCCCCTTGCGGCGATACGTCTTCACTTCGATGAAGTGCGTTCCCTTGCCGCGCCGCGCGCGCTCGACGGCATGCTTGGCCGCGGCATACACCGCCAGCACGTCGTTGCCGTCGACGGTGACGGCGTGGATCCCGTACCCCTTCGCTTTTTCGGCGAGGTCTTTCACCGCGAACTGCTTCTCGGGTGGAGTGGAATACGCCCAGTGGTTGTATTCTCCGATCACGACGAGCGGGCAGCGCTGCACCGCAGCGAAGTTCAGTCCTTCGTGAAACGATCCCGTCGAGGTCGCCCCGTCTCCCACGTACACCATCCCGACGCGCTGCTCCCCGCGCATGTTGAAAGTGAGGGTGATCCCGGCCATGACCGGCACCATGTCGCCGAGATGCGAGATCTGACCGAGGTAGCCTTTTTCGAGATCGTTGAAGTGGACGTTCAGCTCGCGGCCGTGCGTGGGGCTTTCGGCTTTGGCCATGTACTGGCGCAGGATCTCGATCGGCTTCGCGCCCATCACGAGCATCGATCCGAGATTGCGGATCAGCGGCGACAGGATGTCGCGGTGGCGGCCGCGATCGAGGGCGTACGCCGAAGCGACCGACTCCCCCTCCTGTCCCAGTGAGCGGAACAACCCCCCGATCACCTTGCTCTGGCGGTACAGTGCCACCAGCCGTTCCTCGAGGGTTCGCGTCAGCCGCAAAAAGCGGTACATCTCGAGCAGCTGGGAGCGCCCAAGCTCGGCCGGCAGGCCCTGAGTCGCAGGACCGGTGGCGGGTAGGGAGTGGGGAGGCATTCGGCTAAATTATAGTGGGCCGGAAAGTTGCCGGGGCCGCACAGCGAAATCAAGCACGAGGCATCACATGGCCAGCGCCAAGTTCAAGGTGAGCGGAATGACCTGCCACCACTGCCAGCAGAAGGTCGAGAAGGCCCTGCGAGGGGTGGCGGGGGTGTATTCAGCGATCGTGGATCTGCAGGACGGCGTCGCCGAGGTGGATTTCGACGACGATACGGTGACGGCGACGACGCTCGTCGCCGCGGTCGTGCGCGTCGGCTACAACGCCCGGCTCGCCGGCTGAGCCCTAGTAGGCCCCGCGGACCTCGTGCGCCGGCTCCACCTGGCGGTGCACTTCGGAGAGAAACCGCTTGGCGAGCTTGTCGAGCTCCGACTCGCCCACCTGGTCGGTCTGCAAGTCGATGAAGGTGTAGTGCCCGCCCTCGGGCCTGGCAGAGACCGTCACCTTCCCCAATGCACCGCGGAATCCGAGCCGGCGCGGTGCCTCTTCGGATGGCGCGAGCCGGGGGCCAAAATAGGCCTTCGCGGCGGCCAGCACCGCGTCGGGGGACAGCGGCGTTCGATGGAAGTAGCGCATCCGTAATTCCTCTAGGAGATCCAGGCAGGAGTGTAGCGCCGGAGGCGCAGACTGTTCAAGACCACGCTGAGACTCGACCACGCCATCGCGGCGCTTGCCAGCACCGGCGACAGCAGCATTCCCGTGAAGGGGTACAGCGCGCCGGCCGCGATCGGGATCCCGAGCAGGTTGTAGATGAACGCCCAGAACAGATTCTGGCGGATCGTGGTGAGGGTGCGGCGCGACACCTCGATCGCCGCGACGACGCCGCGTGGATCGCCGCGGATCAGCGTCACGTCCGAAGCCTCGATCGCCACCTCGGTGCCGGTGCCCAGCGCGACGCCGACGTCCGCCTGGGCCAGCGCCGGTGCATCGTTGATGCCATCACCCACCATCGCGACGCTCTTCCCCTGCGCTTGCAGCTTCTTCACCAGCTCGACTTTCTGGGACGGCAGTACTTCGGCCGTGACGTCCGCGATGCCGACTTCCCGGGCGACCGCCTCGGCGGTTCGACGCGCGTCCCCCGACACCATCCGCACGTCGAGTCCGAGCTGGTGCAGCCGCTCGATGGCCTCTTTGGCGGTCGACTTGATCGGATCGGACACCGCCATGATCGCGTGCACGGTATTGTTGACCACCACGACGAGCGCCGTCTTCCCCTGCTGGGCCAGCCGCTCGGCGTCCTGCTCGAGGCTGCCGAGCTCGAGACTCCGCTCCTTGGCATGGCGCGCCGAGATCACCTCGATCAGACGGCGGTCCACCGTGCCGCGCACGCCGCGCCCTTCCATGAGCGCGAACTTCTCGACGGGGAGCAGCAGCAGCATCCGTTCCTGCGCGGCGCGCACGATCGCCTGCGCCACCGGATGCTCGGAGCGCTGCTCCACCGACGCGGCCCAGCGCAGCGCTTCCGCAACGGCCACGGCGCTGCCGTCGGGTCTGCGCGCCGTGACGATGTGGGTGATCGCGGGACGCCCTTCGGTGATCGTTCCCGTCTTGTCGAACAGCACGGTGCGCACGCGGGACAATCGCTCGAGCGCCTCGCCACCGCGGATCAAGATCCCCTGTTCCGCGGCGCGCCCCGTCGCAACCAGCACGGCGGTCGGGGTGGCGAGGCCGAGCGCGCAGGGGCAGGCGATGATCAGCACGGTGACGAGCGCGATCGTCGCGAACAGGGCGACGGGCTGCGGCCCGACGTCGAACCAGACGACGAACGCCGCGATGGCGATCGCCATGACCACCGGGACGAAAACGCCCGCGACCCGGTCGGCGAGACGCTGAATCGGTGCCTTCGACCCTTGCGCTTCCTCCACCATGCGCACGATCTGACCGAGCGCCGTGTCCTTGCCGACGCGTGTAATCCGGAACGTGAAGCTCCCCGTGGTGTTCACCGTGCCGCCGATGACTTCGGCGCCAGGCTGTTTCGTGACGGGGAGTGGCTCACCGGTCAACATCGATTCGTCGACGTCCGACGAGCCCTCGGTGATGACGCCGTCGGCGGGCACGCGCTCGCCCGGTTTCACGATGACGAGCTGCTGCTCGGCGAGCGCGGCGACGGCGACGTCCTCGGTCGCTGTGCCCTGGACGACGTGCGCCACCGCGGGCGTCAGCGCGGCGAGCCGCCGAATCGCGGCGGAGGTCGCGCCGCGCGCCCGCGCCTCGAGCAGCCGGCCCAGGAGGACCAGGGCGATGACCGCGGCGACGACCTCGTAGTACACATGGGCGGTCAGCCCGGCCCCGGCGAACAGTCGCGGCGCGACCGTTACGGCGAGCGAGTAGAGCAACGCGGCCCCGGTGCCGACGGCGATCAGCGTGTTCATGTCGGCGCTGCGATGCCGGAAACCCGACCAGGCGCCGCGATAGAACTGGCGGCCCGACCAGAGCACCACCGGCAGCGTCAGCAGGGCGAGCAACCAGCGCATCGTCCCGGCATCTCCCAGAATCCCGTGCCCGGCCATCGCGCGGAGTCGCTGCGCCATGGCGCCGGTCTGCGGACCGGTCATCGTCGCCATGGAGCCGACCATCGAGACGACGGCGACCGCCGCCGCCAGCACGAATTTCCACGTCAACTGCCGCACTGCGTGCGCGCGCGCCAGCCGTTCGCGCTCCACGGGGTCCTCGGCGGCGATCGGCGCGGCGACCTGAAAGCCCGCCTGCGTCACCGCCGCCTCGAGCTCGTTGGTGGTGGTCACACCGGGGACGTAGGTCACCGTGACCGTTTCGGTGGCCTGATTGGCGGAGGCGCGCAGCACCCCCGGCACGGCGGCGAGCGCCCGCTCCAGCCCCGCGACGCTCGGTGCGTAGTGCAGATCACTGACGACGAAGCTCACGCGCGCCTGACCCGCGTCATAGCCCGCTTCGCGGACGGCGTGCACCAGCGTGGCGATGCCCGTCTGTGTGTCGTCGTAGTCGACCGACGCTTTTCCGGTCGCGTAGTTCACCGCTGCCTGCGTAACGCCCGACACCGCCCCCAGCGCCCCCTGCACCGTGACCGCGCAGGCGGCGCAGCTCATGCCTTCGATGGGGAGGGTGAGACGCTGACTAGCCATGGTGCGCCGGATGCGGAGACGCAGCGACCGTCGTGTGTCCCGCCGGCTCGACGACGAGCAGCCCCTTCAGCATCGACATTCCGCAGCGGAACGGAAACTCGCCCGGCTCCGTCGGCGTGAACTCGATGTCCGTCGTCTCAAAGGCAGGGAGCTGGCGGTCGATGCCGAACTGCTCGAACACCACCCGCTCCGAGCAGTCGGCGGTTTCATCGCGGTAGAAGCGCAGCCGCACCGGTGTTCCCGCCTGGACGAGAATCGTGTCGGGGAGGTAGCCGCCCTTCACCGTCACGGCGATTTCCTGCACGCCGCGATCCGGCCGGGCGGCCACCGCCGGCGCGCGCGACCAGAGGAAATACCACAACACCCACCCGATCGCCGCAACACCGACGACGGTGACGACGACCTGCGCCGCGGTCACCGGTCACCCCCTATTTCGCTTCGATGCGCATCCGGTAGAAGGAGCGCCACACGAATGCCACCGAGATCAGGAAGAACGCCGCCGCCAGCACGTGGGTCAGCGTGGGTCCGCGCTCCGCGGTCAACGACACCGCGAGCTCCACGGCGAGCAGTCCGAACAGCGTCGTGAATTTGATGATCGGATTCATGGCCACCGACGACGTGTCCTTGAACGGATCGCCGACCGTATCTCCAACTACCGTCGCGTCGTGCAGTGGTGTGCCTTTCTGCTTCAGCTCCGTCTCCACCACCTTCTTCGCGTTGTCCCAGGCGCCACCGGCGTTGGCCATGAAGATCGCCTGGAACAGGCCGAACAAGGCGATGGAGATCAGATAGCCGATGAAGAAGTACGGCTCGACGAACGCGAACGCGAGTCTGCCGAAGAACACCGCGAGGAAGATCACGAACATGCCGCGCTGCGCGTACTGCGTGCAGATCGCCACCACGCGTTTCGAGTCCGCCACCGAGGCTTTGGTCGCCCCTTCGAGCTTGATGTTCGCCTTGATGAATTCGACCGCCCGGTACGCGCCCGTCGTCACGGCCTGCGTCGAGGCGCCGGTGAACCAGTAGATCATGGCGCCGCCCGCGATCAACCCGAACAGGAAGGGCGCATGCAGGATCGAGAGGTTGTTCACCAGGCCGGGCTGCAGGCCGTTGGTGAGGGCCACGATGATCGAGAAGATCATCGTCGTCGCCCCGACCACGGCCGTCCCGATGAGCACCGGCTTGGCCGTCGCCTTGAAGGTGTTCCCCGCCCCGTCGTTCTCTTCGAGGTTCTCCTTGGCGCGCTCGAAGTTCACGTCGAAGCCGAACTCCTTCTTGATCTCCGCCTTGACCCCCTTGATCTGCTCGATGGTCGACAGCTCGTAGACCGACTGCGCATTGTCGGTGACGGGGCCGTAGGAATCGACGGCGATCGTCACCGGCCCCATGCCGAGGAACCCGAACGCCACGAGACCGAACGCGAACACCGCGGGGGCCATCATCAGGTTGCCGACGCCGGCGGTACTGACCCCGAAGGCGATCGCCATCAGGCCGAGCATCGCCATGCCGAGCCAGTAGGCGCTGAAATTTCCGGCGACCAGCCCCGACAGGATGTTGAGCGACGCGCCGCCCTCGCGCGACGACGTCACGACCTCGCGCACGTGCTTCGAGTGCATCGAGGTGAACACCTTGACGAGCTCGGGGATGACGGCGCCCGCGAGCGTGCCGCAGGTGATCACGAGCGACAGCTTCCACCACAGCGTCGGATCGCCGCCCAGGTTGGGGATCATGAAGCGCGACGCGACGAACGTGAGCGCGATCGAGAGGATCGACGTGAGCCAGACGAGCGTCGTAAGCGGCGTCTCGAAGTTCATGTGATCGGCGGCGGCATAGCGCGCCTTCGTCACCGCGGCGTTGATGTAGTACGAGGCACCGGACGTCACGATCATGATGATGCGCATCACGAAGATCCAGACCAGCAGCTGTACCTGGACCAGCGGATCGTGCACCGCGAGCAGAATGAAGGTGATCAGCGCCACGCCGGTGACGCCGTAGGTCTCGAATCCGTCCGCCGAGGGACCGACCGAGTCGCCCGCGTTGTCCCCCGTGCAGTCGGCGATCACCCCGGGGTTGCGCGCGTCGTCTTCCTTGATCTTGAAAACGATCTTCATCAGATCCGAGCCGATGTCGGCGATCTTCGTGAAGATGCCGCCCGCGACGCGCAGCGCCGCGGCGCCAAGCGATTCACCGATCGCGAAGCCGATGAAGCACGGCCCGGCGTAGTTGCCCGGAATGAACAGCAGGATGAACAGCATCATGATCAGCTCGACCGACACGAGCAGCATGCCGATGCTCATCCCCGCCTTGGTCGGGATGTCATGGCACGGGAACGGCTTGCCCGAGAGGCTCGCGAACGCCGTGCGGGAATTCGCGAATGTATTGACGCGGATTCCGAACCACGCCACCCCGTAGCTGCCCGCGATCCCGATCAGACTGAAGAGCAGAATGATCGTGACGGTCAACGGCGGATAGCCGTGCACGGTCGCGCCCGCGGCGTTCACGTTGCTCGCGAGGGCGCCGAAGTACACCGCCGCGATGGCACCGATGAACAGCCACAGAATCAACAGGAACTTCCCCTGATTCACGAGATAGGTCTTGCACGTCTCGTAGATCAGCTCCGAGATCTCGCGCATCGACTGGTGCACGGGGAGGTTCTTCAGCTGCGTGTAGATCAGCAGCCCGAAGAGCAGGCCGAGGGCGCAGATCAGGAGCCCCCACACGAGCAGGCTGTGACCATCGATGCCCCCGAGGAACGTCGCCTGGTGGAGGTCGGGGAGCACGAGCGCGGCTTCCCCGCCGGCTTCGTGGCCCTGCGCGGGTGTCTGCGCCGCCAGGGGATGGGCCACGAGCGTGCAGACGACCGTGGCGGCGAGACCTGCAAGTCGGCGGACGGCGGCAAGCGTCGGCTGCAGCATCAGGGAGTTTCTCCGGATCTGGTGGTTCGCGGGAGCACGCGGCGGCTTACTTCTCTCCGTACTCGTAGTACTCGACCCCCAGGTGCGTGATCTGGGACTCGCCCATCAGCCACCGCAGCGTGTTCTTGAGTTTGGTCTGCTGAATGAAGAGATCGTGTTCGGGAATGAGCCCCGGCGCGGCTTGCGGACTCTTGAAGTAGAAGCTCAGCCACTCCTGCACGCCGCCCAGCCCGGCGCGGTGCGCCAGGTCGAAGAACAGCGCCAGGTCGAGCACGATCGGCGCCGCCAGGATCGAATCGCGGCACAGGAAATCGACTTTGATCTGCATCGGGTAGCCGAGCCACCCGAAGATGTCGATGTTGTCCCACCCTTCCTTATTGTCACCGCGCGGCGGGTAGTAATTGATCCGCACCTTGTGAAACACTTTGCCGTACAGCTCGGGATACAGATCGGGCTGCAGGATGTACTCCAGCACGCCGAGCTTCGACTCTTCTTTGGTCTTGAACGACTCGGGATCGTCCAGCACCTCGCCGTCGCGGTTGCCGAGGATGTTGGTCGAATACCAGCCGGCCAGGCCCAGCATGCGGGCCTTGAACGCCGGGGCCAGAACCGTCTTCATCATGGTCTGGCCGGTCTTGAAATCCTTGCCGCCGATCGGCAAGTGCTGCTCTTCGGCGAGCTGATGCATCGCCGGAATGTCGACGGTGAGGTTCGGCGCGCCATTGGCGAACGGCACACCCTCCATCAGCGCGGCCCAGGCATAGAGCATCGATGGCGCGATCGCCGGATCGTTCTGCTCCATCGCCTTCTCGAAGCTCGCGAGCGACTGGTGGGCCGGTCCCGGCGTGATGAACACTTCGGTCGAGGCGCACCACACCATCACGAGGCGGTCGCAGCCGCCCGACTTCTTGAAATTCCTGATGTCGGCGCGTAGCTGGTCGGCCAGGTCGCGTTTCGTCTTCCCCGTCTTGACGTTCGTGCCCTGCAGCCGCTTCACGTAGTTCTGGTCGAACGCGGCGGGCATCGGCTTGATGCCCTTGAGAAACGCCGCGATCGGCTCGAGGTGGTCACGCTCCAGCACGCCGGCTTTGGTGGCGGCGGTGTAGGCGTCGTCCGGAATCGGGTCCCACGCCGCGAAGACGAGATCATTGAGATCGGCGAGCGGCACGAACTCCTTGATCTTCGGTGCCCGGTTCTCGGTGCGTTTCCCGAGCCGGATCGTCGCCATCTGCGACAGCGAGCCGATCGGCAGCGCCGTGCCGCGGCGCACGCTTTCGACGCCCGCAATGAACGTCGTCGCGACGGCACCCAGCCCCACGAGCAACACCCCGAGTTTTCCCTGCGCCGGAGCGATATCCCGGCGTCCCGTATCCGGCACGATCAGGTTCCTTTCCGCAGTGATGCGCGGCCCGGCAGCGTATCCCGTTGCCGCGGACCACCGGTTCGACGCGCCGGGACCGCGTCGGCGGTCCGGGCGACGTACACGACGCGCTGAATCACCGTGATCACAGTGATGAGCGCCAGGACGGCGACGATCCAGAACAACAGACGCCCGCCCCACGCGTTGCCCAACACCAGGGTCGGCGCCCCGAGCAGCAGAATCCGCTCCGCCCGAGCGGCGATGCCCACCTTGGCCTCGAGCCCCAGCCCTTCCGCCCGCGCCCGCGTGTACGACACCAGCAGCGACGCCGCCAGCGCCGTAATCGCCAACATCACGCCGAGCGTCGTTTCGGCGGGCGGCAATCCGTTGCGGAGAAAATGCAGCGCGATCCCGGCGAACAGCGCCGACTCACCGACCCGGTCCAGCGTGCTGTCGTAGAACGCGCCGAAGGTGGAGCTCAACCCACCGACGCGCGCGACCTGACCGTCGAGAATGTCGAACAACCCCGACAGCAGCAGCAGCAACCCGGCGAGCCGGATCTCGCTCATCGCGAATGCCACCGCCGACCCGACCACGATCGTTGCTCCCAGCGTCGAGATCGTATTCGGTCGCACGTGAGCCCGCACCAGACGCCCGACGATCGGCTTCGTGAGACGCACGAAGCCGTCTTTGACGGCTTGCGGGATCACGTTCATAGCCGCGGGAAAGTAACAGGCGCCCGGGAGCACGCAAAGGGCAAACCTTCAGTAAAGCAAGTACTTGGCGCGACTCCGTTGAAATTGTGCGAGCGCGTCGGACCAGCGGCCCCAGATCTCGGGCGCGGTCCGGCCGCTGTCGATCGCCAGACGGAGCTCCGGCCCCGCCGCGAGGACGTCGAACCACTCGGCGCGGATGCGGAAGCTGTCGGGATGAACCGCGCGCAGCGCCACCAGCAACGCGACGGCGAGCCGCGTGGGATCGTAGTGCGACCGGTCGGTGACACGCAGCCGCACGCCGTGCAGCGGCACGTCGCCGTACTTGCCGTCGGTCGGCGCGTGCGGGGTGAAGTCGGCCGCCGTGACGGCGACACCCTCGAGCGCCTGTGCCGGGAGCGCGGCCAGGATGCGGCGAGCGTCGATCCACGGCGCCCCCACGACCTGGAACGCCTCCTCCGTTCCCCGTCCGACCGACAGGTTCGTGCCTTCGAACAGGCACGTCCCGGGATAGTGAAACGCGCTCTCGAGACTCGGCATGTTGGGAGACGGCTTGATCCACGGCAGCCCGGTGGAGTCGTAGCTCACTCCCCGGTGCCAGCCTGCCGCGGGAACGACCGTCAGGTCGGCGTGCAACGCCAGCGCGTCGTTCGTGAGACGGAGCAGCTCGCCGAGTGTCATCCCGTGCCGCATCGGAACGGGGAGAAACCCTACGAAGTCCTTGGCGGGGTCCCCGATCACCGGCCGCACGTTGCCCTGCACCACGTCGCCTCCCACGGGATCGGGCCGATCGAGCACGACGACCCGCTTGCCGCGGGCCGCCGCGTCTCCCATGAGCTGGGTGGCCGTGGCCGGATAGGTATAGAACCGCGCCCCGATATCCTGTAAATCGATCAGCAGGACGTCGATCGAGTCCAGCGCCTGAGTGGCCGCGGTACGCGAGCCGCCGAAGAGACTATAGATTGGAAGGTGGGTCGCGGAATCGATCGCATCGGGTAAACCCGGACGGTCTTCCGCGCCGCGAAATCCGTGCTCCGGACTGAACAGCGCCACGAGTCGCAACCCATCCGCCAGCAACCGATCGACGTCGCGCCGGCCGGCCGCGTCCACGCCGGTCTGATTGGTCAGGAGACCGAGCCGCTGCCCGTGCACCAGGCGCAGCGAATCGGACAGCAGCACCTCGACGCCGGGGCGTACGGTCGGCGGAGCCTGAGCCTGACCGCCGCAGGTGAGCACACTCAAGATCACGAGGCCATGCGCGCGCATCGTCTGGTCGTCCTCCTGTTGGTTGCCGCGTGCAGCAGCGGCGCCGGCAACCGCACGGCGGTAGCCCCGCCACCCTCACCGGCCGTGACGGTCCCCGCCTCCACGGCGCCCGTGAACGTCGACAGCATCCTCACGAGCTTGACCGTACGGCAGCGCGTCGGGCAGCTGATCGTCCCGTGGCTGTCCGGCGTCTACACCGCCGCGGACGATTCCCTCTTCCTCGAGGCCGCGCGCTGGGTCGACTCGCTGCAGGTCGGCGGCATCATCATATCGGTCGGCGGCCCGTTCGACATCGCGACCAAGCTCAACGCGCTGCAGTTGCGCTCCAAGCTGCCGCTGCTCGTGTCGGCCGACCTCGAGTGGGGCGCCGCGATGCGCGTCGTCGGGGCGACCGGGTTCCCCCCGATCATGGCCGCCGGCGCCACCGGGGACTCGAACGACGCGTACACGATCGGGGCCGCGGGGGCGACCGAGGGCCGCGCCGTCGGCATCCACGTGAATTTCGCTCCGGACGCCGATGTCAACAACAATCCCCAGAACCCGATCATCAATACGCGCTCGTTCGGCGAGGATCCGCGCGCCGTCAGCACGCTGGTGCGGGCCTACGTCCGCGGCGTGCACGACGGGGGCATGCTCGCCACGCTGAAGCACTTCCCTGGTCACGGCGACACGGAAACCGATTCGCATATCGGCCTGCCGGTGATCACGGCAGGCTACGGCCGGCTCGATACGCTCGAGCTCATCCCGTTCCGGGCCGGCATCGGCGCCGGCGCCGATATCGTGATGAGCGCCCATATCGCCTTTCCCGCGCTCACCGGATCGAGCAGCGAGCCGGGCACCCTCTCCGCCGCGGTGCTGACCGGTCTGTTGCGGGACTCGCTGCACTTCACCGGTCTGGTCGTCACCGATGCCCTGGCGATGGGTGCGATTGTCGCGAAGTACGGCGCCGGCGAAGCGACGGTGCGCGCGTTCCTCGCCGGATCCGACGTCCTCTTGATGCCGGCCAGCCCCGATTCGGCACTCGACGCGATGACAGCGGCGGTCGAATCGGGCCGCATCGCCCACTCGCGGCTGGACGCGTCGGTGCGTCGGGTGCTCGCCATCAAGCAACACCTCGGCCTGTTCCAGCGCCGCACTGTGCCGCTCGAGGAGATCATGCGAGCCGTGGGTACGCGGCGCTGGCAGACGGCAGCGGAAGACATCGCGGTGCGCGCGGTGACGCTGGTGCGCGATTCCACGGGGACGCTGCGAAGCTTGCGGGGGCAGCGAACGCGGCTCGCCGTCGTCGCCTACGCCGACGAAGGAACGTCGGCGGTGGCGCTGCGGTTCAGCGATCAATTGCGCCTGAACGGCGACACCGTCGACTACTTCCGGTTGTGGCCGATGTCGGGGCCGGCATCGTACGATTCGGCCCGCGTCGTGCTGGCCCGCAACCCGGTGGCGTTGTTCGCCGCCAACGTGAAGCCGATCTCTTCGCGCGGCAGCATCGCTCTCCCCGACTCGCTCGCGGCGTTGATCGACGCCACCGACGCGAAGAAACCCACGCTCCTGGTGTCGTTCGGGAGCCCCTACCTGCTCGATCAGACGCCCGGCGTGAAAACCTACCTCATCGCGTGGAGCGGGGTGCGGGCCGCCGAGCGCGCTGCCGCGCGGGCGGTACTCGGGTTGTCGCCCATCGGCGGACATCTGCCAATTCGTCTCCCGCCGGTGTACCCCGTGGGATGGGGCGTGACGATGCCGGACTCGGTAGTGCCGGTGATGCCGTGAGGCGGTTGCCTGCCGGCAGGACGCTCCGGTGTACGCTGGCGACGCTGGCGCTCGCCGCCTGTCACGCGGGCACGCCGGCTCCAGCGCATCGCGCCATCCCCGCGGCCCTGCCGGAGTCGCTCGGGTTCGACGCCGCGCGGCTCGACCGCGTCAAAGAGTACCTCGCGTCGCAGGTGGACAGCGCCTATCCCGGCGCGGTGGTGGCCGTCGGCCGCCACGGACGACTGGCGCTGCTCGCTGCGGCGGGACACTACAGCGACGGTGACGACCGCCCCGTCGAACCCGAGACCGTGTACGACCTCGCCTCGCTCACCAAGGTCATCGGCCTGACGACGGCGTGCATGTTGCTCGTACAAGAAGGCAAGCTCGACCTCGACGCCCCGGCACAGCGCTACGTACCGGAGTTCCGCGGACCGGACAAGGACAAGATCACGATCCGCCTGCTGCTCACGCACTCCGCGGGGCTGGCCGCCGACTTGCCGCTCTTCGACTCGACGCGCAGCCGTGCGGCCGCGCTCACCATGGTCGATACGTCGCCCCTGCTGTCGGCGCCGGGGACGAGTTTCGTGTACTCGGATCTCAGCGCGATCGTGCTGATGCAGGTGGTGGAGCGCATCACGGGCCAACCGCTCGACGCCTACCTCGAGGCCCGGGTGTTCGGCCCGCTGGGCATGACCGCCACGCGGTTCAACCCGCCGCCCGCCTGGTTGGATCACATCGCGCCGACGGAGCTCGACACCATGTTCCGCCACCGTCTGCTGCGCGGCGAGGTGCACGACGAGAGCGCTGCACGGCTCGGCGGCGTGTCCGGGAATGCCGGCCTGTTCAGCGATGCCCTGGACCTGGCGCGGTTCGCCACCTGGCTCATGGCGGTGCGCGCGGGGGCCCCGGGGCATGGCCCCGGGGTTGGTCTGCCCGAATTACGCTCCGAGACAGTGAGATTGTTCACCGCCCGCCAGAACATTCCGCCGGGGTCGAGCCGCGCGCTGGGCTGGGACACGCCCTCGGACTCGGGTTACTCGAGCGCCGGCTCCAGGCTTTCGCGCCGCTCGTTCGGCCACACGGGATACACCGGCACGTCGATCTGGATGGATCCGGATAATGATGTGTTCATCATTCTCTTGACCAACCGGGTCAACCCGACGCGGGCGAACACCAGGATCCTCCAGGTACGGGCGACAGTGGCGGACCTCGTTGCAGAAGCGCTGGTAGGGGACGGTAGGGGTCGGTAAGAGACGGTTGGGGTAACCCCTTCCGTCCCCTACCGTCTCCTACCCTCCCCTACCGTCCCTGTTTACTTTGTACGCAGGAGGAAGAATGACTACCACGCACAAACCTGAATCCATCACGCTCTCGATTTCCGAGCGTGCCGCTGCCGAGGTCCAGAAGTTCATGGCCGAGGAAAAGGTCGACCCGGCCACAGCGGGACTGCGCGTGGGCGTGCAGCCCGGCGGATGCTCGGGATTCAAGTACAGCCTCAACATCGAAGAAAAGCCCGAAGCCGACGACGTGGTGATCGAGTCGAGCGGCGTGCGGCTCTTCGTCGATTCGTTCAGCGGCCAGTATCTCAACGGCGTGAACATCGACTATAAGAGCAATTTCCAGGAGTCGGGCTTCTCCTTCGAGAACCCCAACGCCACTGGCGGCTGCGGCTGCGGATCGTCCTTCACCGTCTAGCCGGCTCCGCTCGATCGACGGATCAAAGGCCCGCGAATCGCGGGCCTTTTGCTTGCCACGGTGTAGATTTTTCCACCATGAGATCGCTCCTCACGCTACCGCTCTACTGTGTGGTCGCCGTCGCGACGCTCCCCGCGCAGACCGGGCTGCCATACGATGTGCCGCAAGGCTGGACCCGCACGGAGGACCCGCGGACTCGCCTCGTCTCTCTGACGGCCCCCGGCATCTCCGCCCCGCATTTCTCCGTCATCACCGTCTTCACACCCGAACCGTTCGCAGGACCGAGCCAGGCGTTTCACGACGAGATCGTGCGACGCGCGAGCGGCCAGGCGCGCATGTTGGAACCACCGCAACACGGGACTGTCGGGGCATTTCTGGTCACGAGCATCCATCAGGTGATGGCGAACGGGCTGCAGCTCTGGAGCCGGATCTACACCGGGCGCTGGGCCGATCGCGGCCAGACGTTCATCCTCGCCGCCGACACGCCCGATGCGTTGTCGCGCTTCACGCCCACGGCGGACTCGATGATGAGTCGGATCGCGGTGCCGCAGCCGTTGGCCGGTGGAGCCCGGCCACCCGCGCCGAGTGAGGCCCCCTCCCCGGCCGGTGCCGCCTTTGGTGATTACCTCTACTCGGCGCCGGACGGGTGGACGAGCACGCCGTCGGGGAACGGACTGTGGATCGCTTCTCCGCCATCAGAAGCCGGCGAACGATGCACGATCGGACTCTGGCCCATGGCGCCCGCGAGCAGCGACCTCTTTGCCGATGCGCAGCGAGCCTGGGGGCAGGTCTTCCAGGGCTTCGTCATCCGGCCCGAGGACCCGCTCAACAAGACCGTGCTCGTCCGCGGCAGAGCGCCGCAGGGTTGGGACTACGCACTGCTGCGTCGCGGCATCCTCTGGCCCGCGAACCCGGATGCCCAGCTGGGCGGGTTCATCATGGTGGCCGGGCTCAACGACCGCGTCGCCATCGTGTCCTTTCTCTCCAAGGATCCCCGGCTCAGCAGCTGCTTCATGTATGGGTACGCATTTCACCCCGAGGTGTGGCCGCGGTTCTTTGCCAGCCTGCGCTTCAGGAATTGGACACCACCTCCTGGAACTGATCTGGCGCAGCGAATCCAGGGCAGCTGGGAGTCGTTCGGAACCAGCACGGGTGGTGGAGCGGCCCTGCAATACGCATTCACGCCGGCCGGCCGGTATGCCTTCTTCGGCGTCGGGCAGCGTTACATGGCGCTGACGCGATTCGAGGCTGCCGTGTGGACCAGCACGACGTTCGGCGACGGCGGGTATACGATCCACGGCAACGAGCTGACCCTGCAGCCTGATCAGGGAGACCGCGATCGCTTCTTCTTCCGCCTCGAGGAGGTCAGTGAGGATGGCGGGAGAACCTGGACCGAGAAGCTCTTCCTGATGCAGCCGACGAGAACGGTCACCCTCGACGGCGCCCGCACCAAGGACTCCGAAATCGCGTTGGAACGGCGCACTCCATAGGTGCGCGCGCTCGACATCGCCGTCATCGTCGTCTATTGCGTCTCCGTCGCGGCCGTCGGCGTGTTTTTCGCCGGACGCCAGCACGACAGCACCGACTACTTCCTCGGCCGCCGCGGCCTCCCCTGGTGGGCGATTCTACTCTCGATCGTCGCCACCGAAACGTCCGCCCTGACCGTCATTTCAGTACCGGGCCTCGCCGCGACGACGAACCTCACGTTCATCCAGCTCGCCTTCGGCTATCTCGTCGGCCGCATCGGCGTGGCGTTTCTCCTGCTGCCCGGGTACTTCGAAGGCACGCAGGATACCGCCTACCAGCGGCTGGAGCGGCGTTTCGGGCCGCGAGCGCGCCGCACCGCGTCCGCCGTTTTTCTCGTCACCCGCGCGCTGGCCGACGCCGTCCGCGTCTTCGCCACCGCAATTCCTCTCGCGATCATCACGCACTGGAGCATCCCGGCGGGGATTCTCGCGACCGGCGTCATTACCCTCGCCTACACCTGGTTCGGCGGGATGCGCGCCGTGGTCTGGACCGACGTCGTGCAGCTCGGCGTCTACGTCCTGGGGGGGATCGCCACGCTCATCGTGGCGCTTCATAAGGTGGGCGGCGTGAGCGCGATGAGTGTGGCGTACGACCACTTCAAGCTCGTGTTCCTCGACTTCTCGTTCTCGTTCTCGACCACCTACACCTTCTGGAGCGGCCTCATCGGCGGCGCGCTGCTGTCGGCGGCGTCACACGGCACCGACCAGCTGATCGTGCAGCGGCTGCTCTCCGCCCGGAGCCTCGGCGATGCGCGCAAGGCGCTGATCGGCTCCGGGGTGTTCATCATCTTTCAGTTCGCGCTGTTCCTGCTCGTCGGGACCAGCCTCTGGCTCACCGGCGCCGCGCACCCCGGTGTGGCGAGCGATCAGATCTATCCCACGTTCGTCACCACCGAGCTGCCCGCGGGGCTCGCCGGGCTCGTCGTTGCCGGACTGCTCGCCGCCGCCATGGGCACCCACGCGTCGGCGATCAATTCGCTCGCCTCCGCGTCCACCAACGACTTCTACGCGCCGCTCAGCGGTGAGCGCGATCCGGCGCGCCTGCTCAAGGTCGGCCGGCTGATGACGCTCGTCTGGGCGGTCGTCCTGGTCGTCGGCGCGATGCTGTTCCCCGACCGGCGCACCCCCGTTGTGGAGCTGGCACTGCAAGTCGCCTCACTCACCTACGGGGCTCTGCTCGGCACGTACATCCTGGGCGGATTCTGGCCGCGTGCCCGCCAACGCGACGTGATCGTCGCGATGGTCTCAGGGATCGTCGTGATGTTCCCCGTGATCTTCGCGGCGCGCCTCGGCGGGCTGCTCCACGATCCGTGGATCCTCACCAGGCTGCGCGCCCTCGCGTGGCCCTGGGATGTGCCACTGGGAACGGCAGTCACCGTGCTCGTGGGCATGGCGTCATCGATGATCGGACAGTCGGGGCATGAACCGGCCAAGTCGTGATGCGGCGGCAGTCGTTCGGCGGCTGCAAGCCGCCGCTCGGCGCCTGCGGCGACGCGTCTTGAAAGACGCTGCTATGGCGCCATTCATGGCGTGTCGCGCAAGCGCCGAGCGCCGAGTTCACTCGGCGAACACGGGAGCAATGCTTCGTGCAGTCATCCGCTAAGAACTCGGCCGACCAGCCGTCGATCCTCCTGGGTGTCGATGCGGGGGGCAGCCACACCGCTGCGGCGATCGCCCGGCCCGATCTGCTGATCCTCGGCAGAGCCGAAGGGCGCGGAGCGCCGATGCGCGCCGGAGACGCCACGACCACCGCCGCGGTGATCGCTGAGGTGACGACGCAGGCGGCCCGCGCCGCCGCGGTGACGCTCCCCGTCGACCGCGCCGTCATCGGCGCCGCCGGCGCCGGGCGGGCGCTCGAGCGCCGCGAGCTGCGGCTGGCGCTCCTGCCCCACGGCCTTGCCCGCACCATGGAGGTCGTCGCCGACGGCGACATCGCGCTCGCCGCCGCGTTCGGCACGGAACCCGGCGTCCTCATCAACGCCGGAACCGGGTCGATCGCCTACGCGCGCGATCGCCAGGGACGGCTGCGCCGCAGCGGCGGCTACGGATGGCAGTTCGGCGACGAGGGCAGCGGTTATTGGATCGGGCGGCAGGCGCTGGCCGCCGCCGCCAAGGCGCGCGACGGCATCGGGGACGGCACCCCGCTGCTGGCGCGTATCCTCGCGGCACTGGGGCTGCACGAGTTCGACGAGCTGGTTCGCTGGACCGCGACGGCGACGCCCGCCCTGGTGGCGGCGCTCGCCCCGCCGGTGCTCGCGGCCGCCGCGGCGGGGGATCCCGCCGCGCAGCGCATCATCGCCGGCGCGGCGACCGAGCTGGTGCAGCTGGTGCAGGTGGTGGAGCCGATGTTTCCGCCCGATGACCCGCTCCCGCTCGCCACCGGCGGCGGGATGCTGCAGGCCGGGAGTCCGCTGCTGCAGGCGTTCGCGGAGCGGTTGAAGACCGCGGTGCCAAGGGTGCAGCTCCACGATGTATCCGTCGACGCGCCGCTGGGGGCGCTTCGATTGGCGGCGGCGATCAGCTGAAGCTCAAGAAGCGCTATCGGCTTTCGGCAGTCGGCAATCGGCTGAAACGAAGCAGGCTTCTAGCCGACCGCCGAAGGCCGACGGCCGATGGCGGTTTCTTGCCTACGACCCAGAGCTCGCCCGCTCCCGCACCCGGCTGTGCCGCACACTGTACATGAAGTAGATCACCACGCCGATCCCCATCCACAGGACGAACCGCAGCCACGTCAGCGGCGGCAGGTTGGCGATCAGATAGAGACAGAACGCAACCGACACCAGCGGCAGGACCGGTACCCACGGTGTGCGGAATGGCCGGGGGCGGTCCGGCTCGCGTCGGCGCAGGATGATGATCCCCACAGCCACGAGGATAAACGCGAACAGGGTGCCGATGTTCGTCAGCTCGAGCACCCAGCCGATCGGTGCGAACGCCGCTGAGATCGCGACGAAGATCCCCGTGATGATCGTCGTGATGTGCGGCGTCTTGAACTTCGGGTGCACCTTCGCCGCCCACGGCGGCAAGAGACCGTCCCGCGCCATGGACATGAAGATGCGCGCCTGCCCCAGCTGGAACACGAGCAGCACCGATGTCATCGCCGCCACGGCGCCGAGCGCCAGGACGCCCGCCGCCCAATCGGCGTGGATGTACTGCAGCGCCACCGCCAGCGGGTCGGGCACGTTGAGCTTGTCCCAGGGAATCAGCCCTGTGAGCACCAGGGCGATCGCGATGTAGAGCAGCGTGCACAGGATGAGGGACGCGATAATCCCGAAGGGGATATCCTTCTGGGGGTTCTTGGCCTCCTCGGAAGCCGTACTCACCGCGTCGAATCCGATGTACGAAAAGAAGATGATGGCCGCACCGGCCCCGATCCCTTTGATCCCGTTCGGTGCGAAGCTGGGGGTGTGCCACAGGTCGGTGCGCACGAACTTCAGACCCACGAACAGGAACAGGAAGATGATCCCGATCTTGATCGCCACCATCATGGTGTTGACCCACGCCGATTCCCGCGTGCCGATCACCAGCAGGAACGTGATCACGCCCACGATGGCGAAGGCAGGCAGGTTGAAGATGATCGGGATGGGACCGAGGTGCGGGGCCGCCGCGACGAGCGCGGGGTCGTGCAGCGCGGTGCGGAGATCCGTGACCAGCCAGCGCGGCATGTCGATGCCCATGCCGCGCAGCAGCGAATCGAAATACCCTGCCCACCCGATCGCCACGGCGATGTTGCCCACGGCGTATTCGAGGATGAGATCCCACCCGATGATCCAGGCGAACAGCTCGCCCAGTGTCGCGTAGGCGTAAGTGTAGGCGCTGCCCGAGATCGGGATCAGGGCTGCGAACTCGGAGTACGTGATCGCCGCGAAGGCGCTCGTCACACCGGCGAGAATGATCGAGATGACGATCGCCGCGCCCGCTCCCACGTGGCCCGAGTCGCCGGCGATGGCGGTTCCGATCGCGGCGAAGATGCCGGCGCCGATGATGGCGCCGACGCCGAGCGACGTCAGCTGGATCGGCCCGAGCGACCGGCGCAGCCCACCACCGCGCTCCCCATCGGCGATGCACTGGTCCACGGTCTTGCGCGCAAACAACTGGCCCCGGCCGGGACGAGCGACGGAAGCTCCGGTCATGCCGACTCCTGCAGAAGTGGTGAGGCGGTCGTGGTGCGCGAGACGTGCCCCGCTAGTGCTGCAACTTCACCCAGGTCGTTCCCGCCACCGGCCGGCCGTCACGGGTGCGCGCGGGTTGGAACTGGTAGCTCATCATCTTGTCCACCATCTGCCGCCGGCACCCGCCATCCTTGGGCTCCGGATCCACGCTGACGTGTGTGACGCGCCCGTCGGCGGCAACGGAGAACAACACGGTGAATTGCCCGTGGGCGCATTCGGCCGGAAGAATCAACGTCCGCACCGACGGTGGGGTAATGTACGCCCCGTTCCCGCCGCTTCCAGGGCCGGAGTCGCTGCCGACACCCGGCCCGACACCAGAACCCGTCCCTCCACCCGTCCCCGGGCCCTGCCCTGTCGTCCCGTCGCTCGCAGTGCCGACGGACGCGACGACCGGAGCAGCGGTCATCGACAGTGGCTTGAGCGTGGGAGGAGGAAGTGTGATCGCTGGCTCCGGCTGGGGGGGCGGAACGGTATGGACGACCGGCTGCTGGACGTGCGCCGCAGCCGGGGGGGCGGCAGCCGGGAGGTCGACGAAGTGGACGGATCCTCCTGCACCGCCTCCGCCACCGCGTGGTCCGAAGCGATCGTCCCCGCCGCCGAGCACCCATTCCACCCCGAAGCGGCCGACCAAGAGCAGAATGATCCCGTGCAGCACGAGCGACGTGATGAACCCGCCGGGACGCCGGCGCGGTGCAGGCAGGCGCAGCGGCGGCGGTGCCGGACGGGACCGCCCGGTGGCAGGAGGCAGTGTCATCGTGGCCACAGTAGCGGATACATACCCCGCACATGGACGAAGGGGCACAGCATCGCTGTGCCCCTACGCAACCTGCAGCGACCGGGATTCCACCGCTATTGCGTCGGCGCCGGCTGGCCTTCCGGTGGAGGGGTGAACCCGATCACCTGGACACCAGCGCCCTTGGCCAAGTCCATGGCCTCGATGACTTCGCCATAGGTCCGGTTCGGCGCGGTCTTGATGAACATCAGCTTGGCCACGCGCTGGTCGAAGATGTCCTTCAACGCCTGGGCGAGCTGGTCTTTGGAATACGGCTTGGTATTGATCGCGTAGCCGCCGTCGGCCGTCAGTTCCAGCACGATCTGGGCGCTGTTCTGCTGCTGCTTCGGCTTGTCATGCTGCTCGGGCGGCACCTGCGCGTCGAACGCTTTGCGCGACAAGGGCAGGATGATCATGAAGATGATCAACAGCACGAGCAGCACGTCGATCATCGGAGTGACGTTGATGTCGGAGGAGAGTCCCTCGCCGCCGCCGGCTTGCATGGCCATGTGGTCAGGTCCCTGTTACGGCTTGAGCTGCTTCTTCTGTTCGCTGATGGCGGAGATCACGCGGACTCCCGCCTTGCGGGCGAGCGCGACCGCTTGCTGCACGCGCTCGTACTTGATGTTCGCGTCCGCCTTCAGGTACAGGATCTTGTCGGCGGTGCGCGCGGCGTAGATCGCCGTCAGCTGGGTCGCCAGATCCGCGTCGCTGATGAAGCGCATGCCGGAATACTGCCCGTCCGCCTGCGGCAGGTCGATCCAGAACTTGCCGTCCTTGTCGATTCCGAGACGGATCTCTCCCGCGTTTTCCTGGCGGTTCTCCGGATTCACCGCGCGCGGGATCGAGGCCTGGAAGCCCGCCGTGATCAGCGGCGTCACGATCATGAAGATGATCAACAACACCAACATCACGTCGATCATCGGCGTGACGTTGATGTTGGCGTTGACTGCCGCCTTGGCTTTAGCGGCTGATAGGGCCACTGGACTGGCTCGCCTTCTGGGCCTGGAATTCCTTCGTGAAGATCGAGCGGCCGAACTCCGAGCCGACGCTGCGGATCAGGTAGTCGATCAGCTCTTTGGAGGTGTAGGTCATCTCGACCGAGATG
>CAZXKN010000195.1:0-20884 GCA_964641815.1 uncultured Gemmatimonadaceae bacterium
GGGACGCCGGACGGAATCGTCCACGCAATGCTGTCGACCAGCAACGTGAAGTGGTAGACGCCGGGCCGTAGCGGCAGGTGCACCACCCAGCGGTCCGGCCGGGTCGTGTCGAGCGGAGTCGGCAGCCAACTGTTCCAGTCACCCGCGATCGCGACGCTCTGTGCCCCACGCCGCTCGAATTCGATTGTGACGCCGTCGGCGCCGCGCGTCACGGCGAACCCGTTACCGCGAACCACCACGGTCCGCGGCGCGCGATGCAGCGGCAACTGCAACCGCGCACCGACGAACAGTATGCCGGTGGCAGGAAAGCCCTGATACGGATCCGGGAGCATGTTTCCGCCGATTGCGCTGACCGACCAGGATGACGACAGCCGGTAGTCGACGGAGAGGAGCGCTGCGGCGCGGGACACGTAGGTGGAGCTCACCCGGCCGGTAGCGGTCAGCGTCGTCGTCCAGCGGCCCCGGCGTCGCAACACGGCACCCGTGATGTCGGTGAACCACGCGCCGAGAAGCCGGGTCGGCTCGACACTCCCGGTGAGCGTGGTCGTGCTCGTGGGGTCGCTCCACCACCCGCGCAGGCGCGCATGCAGCGCCGTCACGGGGAGGGAATGAGCGATCAACCCGGAGGTCGGGCCTATGCCGAAGCCACCTCCCCAGCGGGGCGCGACATACAACGCCTCCCCCGTGATCGAGCCGGACGCGCTGGCGCGGCCGCCACCGACAGAGGTCCCGATCAACTCAGCGTCCGCAGCCAGACGCCACAGCCCGCCGATCGGCTTGCCGCTGACCCAGGTGCCGAGCCGCAACTGTCCGTAACCGCCACCTCCGCCACTGTCCGGTACGGCTGCGAGGGTTGCACCAAGAGACAACTGCAGGTTGCGCCCGACGGAAGTGTAGTCGGGAGATACGGAAAAGACGCTCGTCGTCGAGCCGCCTGCAAACCGCACCGTGCCCACCCCTGCCTGGGCAGACGCGGTGGACTGGCACGACGCGCGAGTGGCCATGGCGAGGCCGAGCGCAAGGACCGGGACGGCGACGACGCCCAGGCGAGGCATGGAAGCCGAACAATATGAGGGGGCGCAAGCACGTGCGCCCCCTCAATGGCGTTCCAGTTTGCGTGTTTTTCAGGCCGTCTGGACGGTCATCGCCTCGGCGTGCCGGCGGGTGAGCCGGGTGAGCCAAGCAAGCACCGTGAGCTCGCCGGGAACGAACTGGCCAGCCACGGAGAAGGCTTCCAGAAAGGCCTCCGAGACGGCTTGATCGGCACGGGAGGATTCCCGCAGGATGCCGATCGCGACTGCGTACGCCGTGCGCGAGTGCCGTGCCCAGAGCTCATCCAGGGCCGCACCGTCCTTCGACACCATACGCGCCACCAGGTCCGCATCCGGGGTCATGCGGCGCTCGGCGGTTTCCTTCGTCACGCGAAAGCCCCCTCGAGATGTGGTAAGGATGCAGGTGAAGAGCCTTTACGAAGGGTCCGGGTAACGCCCTTCGGAAGCCCCGCCGCCGCAGCGCGTTACCAAAGCGGCCCCGGGGACTCTTCAGGACGGTTGCCGGGGTGCCCTCGGCCTCCTAGCATCCCGCGTGGCTACAGGCGAGACCCAAGGAGACCGGGTGGATCATTCTGGCGCACCGTCCGACGGGTCGGTCGTGCGGGCGGTGCTGTCGGGCGATGTCGACCAGTTCTCGGTGCTGGTGCGTCGATACCGGGACCGATACGCCCGCTATGCGGCCCAGATGCTGGGGTCGATCGACGCGGCCGAAGACGCGGTGCAGGACGCAATGGTCCGGGCCTATACCCATCTGGCCCAGTGCCGCGAGCCGGACAACTTCGCCGGCTGGTTTTTCCTGATTCTGCGGAACCGGTGCTTTGCCGAGCGCCGGCGGACCCGCTGGGAGAGCGATCTCGAGAACATCGCTGAGATCGCGGCACCGGAGCAGACGGAGTCGGCGCTGGAGCGGTCGGAGGCCGTGCAGGGTTTGCAGCGTGCGTTGCTGCGTCTCACGGCAGAGCAGCGGGAGGTGTTCGTGCTGAAGCATGTGGAAGGGTTGTCGTACGAAGAGATCGCCGGGCGGCTCGCGACGAGCGTTGCGGCGTTGAAGATGCGCATGCACAGGGCCTACGACCGGCTGCGCGAGCTGCTGGAGGCGCCGTGAAGAATCGTAAATGGGATGAGCAGGTCAAGCAGGTGCTGGATGGCGACCGGGAGCTGGAATCCCTGTCGCCGGAGCTGCGGCGCGAGGCAGAGGCCGCGCGCCGGCTGCTGCTCGAGGCGATCGACCAGCGGCCGGTGACGCTGTCGGCCGCACTTGAAGCGCGAATCATGACCCGCGTGCGCGGCCGGGCCACGGCTCGCTGGCCGCGGGCGTGGCGCTGGTTGTCGGCGCCGACGATCCCGCGCTGGGCGATGCTCGTGCCGGTTGCCGCCGCGGTGCTCTTCGTTCTGGTCACCCGTACCGCGCAGGAAATCGAGCGCCAACCTCAGGCACAGGCGGGACTGCGCGACAGCGTCTACGTCCGCTTCGAGCTGTACGCGCCGCGCGCCAGCCGTGTAGCCCTCGCCGGCACGTTCAATCGTTGGGACCCGGCGTCCGCGCCGCTGGTGCGCGTCGGGAAGGATGGGATGTGGACGGTGACGCTCGCGCTGCCGTCCGGACAGCACCAATACGGATTCATCGTCGATGGGCGGAACTGGGTGCCCGACCCCGCCGCACCGACGGTGGACGACGGCTTTGGACGGCGCAACAGCGTCGTCAGTGTGAATACGATCAACGGACGGATCCTGTGAAGCGGCTCTCGGTGGTACTCGTGATGGTGGGGGGGCTCGCCCACGGCCTGGCGGCGCAAGGCGACGTGCGTGCGCGGCTCGTGGGTCGAGTTTCCCCCGAGCTGGTGCAGCTCGTCGGAAAGTTGGCGGATTCGGCCCGGGCCGCCGCCTTGCCGGACGCACCCCTCGTGGACAAGGCGCTCGAGGGTGCGGCCAAGGGTATCGCGCCGGACCGCATCGCACTTGCCGTTCAAGGTGTGTTCGGGCAGCTCAGCACCGCCGCGAGCGTCATGCGCGGCGCCGGTGCCGCGCCGACCACCCAGGAGATCGAGGCCGGAGCGTTCGCCCTCGGCGCCGGTCTCACGAGCAATGACGTGGCGGTGTTGACGGGGACCGCCGATGCCAGCCACCCCACGATGGCGGTGTTGCAAGTCGCCGGTGCGCTGGCGGCGCTGGGCGTTCCACGTGCTCAGACGGTCGGACTCGTCCAGGCGGAAGTGCGATCTGGGCTGCCCCTCGGGGACCTGACGAACCTTCCGGCGCAGGTTCAGGCCGCCGCCGCAAGCGGCGTCTCCCCCGACGCCGCGGCGACGGGGCTCGAGCGGGCCGCCCAGGCGCACGCCGGTCAAAGTGTGCAGCCGAAGGGGAAAGCGAAAGGCAATCCTCATCGGCCGTGAGTTGTTGACTCCGTAGCGGAGGATCCTGGCTCGGCAGTGGGCGCCTCGAGCCCCCTCCAGCTACGGAGTGCAGGTCTTCATGGATGCGGGCAGTTCGACGGTGTCGGCCCATTTTGCACCCTCACGGTCCGTCATCGGCGACTCCGGCGCGCTCGTTACGGAGGTGGTTGTCACACCGACGTAGGCAGTACGGCAGCCGGGGCTGGAGGCGGGCGCGAGGGGTCTCGTCCGCCTCCACCTGTCCAGCTTCATGAGTAGATTTCCCCCCCCATGCCAACCTCTCATACGCTCGGCTTTCCTCCGCTCGGTGCCGCGCGCGAGTTGAAACGCGCGACGGAAGGGTACTGGAGCGGCAAGACCACTCGTGACGCCCTTCTTGCCACCGGGGCCGAGCTGCGGTCGCGACACTGGCGGCTGCAGCGCGAGGCGGGAATCGATCTGCCTCCATCGAACGATTTCTCGCTCTATGACCGCGTCCTCGACACTTGTGCGCTGGTCGGTGCCGTCCCGGCTCGCTACGGCTGGACCGGCTCGACGGTCGATCTCGACACGTACTTCGCGATGGCGCGCGGCGTGCAAGGGGGCGGGAAAGACCTGACCGCGATGGAGATGACCAAGTGGTTCGATACCAACTACCACTACATCGTCCCCGAGTTCGCGGAGGACCAGCAGTTCCGGCTCAGCTCCACGAAGCCGGTGGCCGAGTTCACGGAGGCGAAGCAGCTCGGCATCACCACCACGCCGGTGCTGATCGGGCCCGTCACCTTCCTGCTGCTCGGCAAGACGAAGCGTGAGGGGTTCGATCGCCTTGGCCTGCTCGATCGCCTGCTGCCCGTGTACGCCGAGGCCATCCAGCAGCTGGCGGCCGCCGGCGCCGGGTGGGTGCAGATCGACGAGCCTTGCCTCGCCCTCGATCGCACGGCCAGCGATCGTGAGGCGTTCCGCAAAGCCTATGGGTTCCTCGCCGAGCAGACCGGCGGCGCCAAGCTGCTCCTGGCCACGTACTTCGCCGGGCTCGCCGAGAACCTCGCGACGGCGCTCGCCTTGCCGACGCACGGATTGCACGTCGATCTCGTCCGGGCTCCGGAGCAGCTCGATGCGCTGCTCGAGGCGTGGCCCAAAGGCCGGGTGCTGTCGCTTGGCGTGGTGAACGGCCGCAACATCTGGCGCACCGATCTCGACGCCGCGCTCAAGCCGCTCGAGCGCGCCGTTGCGAAGATCGGGTCCGACGCACTGTGGGTCGCCCCGTCATGCTCGCTGCTGCATGTGCCCCTCGACCTCGACTTGGAGACAAAGCTCGATGCCGAGATCCTGCCCTGGTTGGCATTCGCCAAGCAGAAGCTCGGAGAGGTCGCGACGCTGACGCGCGCGCTCCGCGAGGGGCGCACGTCTCCCGCCGTGGCCGGCGCGCTGGCACAGAGTGCCCAGGCCGGCGCCGCGCGGCGGTCGTCCCCGCTCACGCTCAACGCGGTCGTCCGCAAGCGGGTCGCCACGATCACCGAGCGCGATCTGCGCCGGGCCACCCCGTATGCCGAGCGGCGCAAACGGCAGCTCGAGCTCCCGGCGTATCCCACGACGACGATCGGCTCGTTTCCGCAGACCGCCGAGGTGCGGAACGCGAGGCGCCGCTTCCTGAACGGCGAGCTGAGCCCCGCAGAATACGACCGCTTCATCGAGGAGCAGATCACCAAGACGCTCACGCTGCAGGAGGACATTGGCCTCGACGTCCTCGTGCACGGGGAGTTCGAGCGCAACGACATGGTCGAGTACTTCGGCGAGCAGTTGGCCGGCTTCGCCTTCACCGAGCACGGCTGGGTGCAGTCGTACGGAACGCGGTACGTCAAGCCGCCGATCATCTTCGGCGACGTGGCCCGTCCTGGCCCCATGACGGTGCGCTGGAGCGCGTTCGCGCAATCGAAGACGCGCCGTCCCGTGAAAGGAATGCTGACGGGCCCGGTGACGATTCTGCAGTGGTCCTTCGTGCGGGACGATCAGCCGCGTGCCGAGACGGCGCGACAGCTGGCGTTGGCGATCCGGGACGAAGTGAAGGACCTCGAGGCCGCCGGCATCCGAGTCATCCAGATCGACGAGCCGGCCTTACGCGAGGGGATGCCGTTGCGGCGGGCCGACTGGGCGAGCTACCAGGAATGGGCGGTCAACGCCTTCCGGCTGGCGACGAGCGGCGTGGCGGACGACACGCAGATCCACACGCACATGTGCTACAGCGAATTCAACGACGTGCTGCAGGTCATCGCCGGGATGGATGCCGACGTCATCTCGATCGAAAATGCCCGCTCGGGATCCGAGTTGCTGCGTGCATTTCAGGGCTATCGCTATCCCAATGAGATCGGGCCGGGGGTCTACGACATCCATTCGCCACGCGTCCCGACGGTGAACGAGATCGTGGCGGCGCTGTCGGCGATGCAGGGCGTGCTCGACGAACGGCAGATCTGGGTCAATCCCGATTGCGGCTTGAAGACCCGCGGCTGGGCGGAAACCGTGCCGGCGCTGAAGAATCTGGTCGCGGCAGCCCGGCAGCTTCGCGGGGCTGGCGCGCGGAATTAGGTTACCAGTATGGCCACCGAGATCCGGATCACCGCCGAGCCCGTCGACGCGCAGCGCTGCAAGTTCCTCGTCGACCGCCCGGTCTTCGAGGGGGTGCGCCGCTTCGCCGACCGGAGCGAGGCGGCGGGCTCACCGCTCGCGGAGGCGCTCTTCGCCCTGCCGGGGGTCAGTGAGTTGATCGTGTCGGGAAACCTCGTCACGGTCGTGAAGGAATCGCCCGACGCATGGCAGGTGGCGGGGAAGGCCGTGGGCGCCGCGATCCGCCAGGCGCTGAGCGCCGACGTTCCCGCGATCGCCGATCGACCGCCAGCGACGGGCGTGCGCCTAGTCTCCGACGACGAGCTGTACGAGCGCGTCAACGATCTCTTCGACCAGCAGGTCAACCCGATGGTCGCGCGCCACGGCGGCCGGGTCGAACTGATCGATGTGCAGGAATCGATCGTGATGCTGCGCATGAGCGGCGGGTGCCAGGGTTGCGGCATGGCGAGCGTGACGCTGCGCCAGGGCATCGAAGGGATGCTGAATCAGTACCTCCCGGAAGTGAAGGGGATCGTGGACATCACCGACCACACGTCCGGCGCTAACCCGTACTTCGCGTCCGCCAAGAAGTAACCCGACGCGCCTCCTCCTGCTATTGCCGACCACCACGTACCGGACCACCGCGTTCGTGGAGGCGGCTCGCAGGCTGGAGATCGATCTCACCGTAGCATCGGAGCAGCCGAGCACCTTCGAGCAGGCTCGGCCCGACGCATTGCTCACCCTCGATTTCCACGATCTCGACCGCGCCGTGCGGGAAGCGTGCGTGTTCGATACGCGCTTTCGCCTCGACGCGGCACTCGGTGTCGACGACGACACCGTCGTCATCGCCACGGCGATCAATCGCGCCCTCGGTCGGCCGAGCAACCCCATCGCCGCAGTGCAGGCCGCGCGAGACAAGCTGCTCCAGCGGACGCTGCTCGGGAGCGCCGGCGTGCCGGTGCCGCGATTCAGCCTGCAAACCATCGGGACGGATCTGGAGACCGCAGCGCGGCGCGCGCTCTATCCGTGCGTCGTCAAGCCGCTGCGGCTCAGCGCCAGTCGCGGAGTGATCCGCGCCAACAACCCCGTCGAATTCATCGCCGCCGTGCAACGTCTCAGGGCCATCCTGGAGTCGTGCAATTCCGGGGACTCGGAATGTCTGGTGGAAGAGTTCATTCCTGGGTATGAGGTTGCGCTGGAGGGTTTGCTTGTCGACGGACAGCTGCACGTGCTTGCGCTATTCGACAAGCCGGATCCGCTGGACGGCCCGTTCTTCGAAGAGACCATCTACGCCACTCCGTCGCGCCACCCGGAGGCCGAGCAGGCGGCGCTGATCGAGTGCGCCCGGCAGGCCGCCGCCGCGCTCGGGCTGCGGGAAGGTCCGATCCACGCCGAGCTCCGGTTCAACACGCAGGGAGCATGGCTCATCGAGCTGGCCGCGCGGCCGATCGGCGGCCGCTGCTCCGCGGTACTGCGCTTCGGGGACGGCAGCATCTCGCTCGAGGAGATCGTCCTGCGCCACGCGCTCGGCATGCCGCTGTCGTCGCTCGAGCGCGAGCGCAGCGCCGCGGCGGTGATGATGATCCCGGTTCCCGGCGCCGGTGTCCTCGAAGACTTCAATGGCGTGGACGACGCGAAACGCGTCCCTGGCGTGGATGATGTCGTCATCACCGCCCACCGCGGGGAGACGCTCGTGCCGTGGCCTGAGGGTTCCCGCTATCCCGGCTTCATCTTCGCGCGCGGCGCGACGCCAGCCCACGCGGAGCGCACCGTACGCGCAGCACACCGCCGACTGCGCTTCGTCGTCCGTCCAGCGTCAAGGTGAGCCGGTTACCGCTGCCGCGCGATCCGTGGCCGCGTTTCTCGAGCGAGCGGGCGACACGATCCGCGCAGCTCGCGCTGTACGCGCTGGTGTTGCTGTGGGCGACGGCGGAGATCGTGCGGTCGCTGGGGCGCCAACACGCCGTGATCTTCGAAGGCTACGTGCAGGTCGGCGACCTGGTGTTGACGGGCGGCGATCCCTACAGCCTGGTGATCAACACCTGGCCGCCATTCTTCTTCTTCATCGCCGGCGCCCTGGCGCTCCTCGCCAGAGTGTCGGCGACCCTCGCGCTCTTCCTCTGGCAGGTGGGCGACGTCCTCGCGATCTGGGGATGTTGTCGCCTGTCGGCAGAGATGTTCACCGCGAGCGAAGGCCCGGTCACCTTCTGGCCGCGCGACGCCCGCACCGTGGCATTCGGCTCGAGCCTCGTGATCGTGCCGTTTCTACTGACCGCCCGGCTGTTTCAGGAGCACGTGCAGCACACCCAGATCAATGCACAGGTGCTGTTTCTCGTGTTGCTCGCGTTCCGATTGTTCGGCCGAGGGCGGACCGCACAGGGAGGGCTCTCCCTCGCCGTCGCGGCGAGCACGAAGGCCGTACCCGTGCTCCTCCTCCCCTACCTGCTGTACAAACGGGCTTGGCGGGAGCTTGGCTGGACCGTCGCGTTTCTGGTCGGGCTGAACGTCGCGCTGCCCGCGCTGGTCTTCGGTCCGGCGCGCGCCCTCGGCGCCTGGCATACCTGGCGGGCGGTCGCCGGACGCGAAACGACCGACCCGACACCGCATTTCATGAACCAGTCGTTCCCCGCGGCGCTGAAGCGGCTGTTCACGGAAGCCGGCAGCCTGCGCGATCCGCTGCACTACGCCGTCGCCGATTGGCCGGCGCGCGCAGTGCAAGGGGCGTTCGTGGTGTGTGCGCTCGCGGCCGCGTTGGCGCTCGCCTGGCGCTTCCGTCGCCACACGCGCGATTGGACCGACCCGGCAGTGGCCGCCGAGCTCGCCATCCTGCTCGGCGCGATGGTGGTGGTCGATCCGCTCGCCTGGAAGGCGCACTATGTCGTGCTGATCGTTCCCACCACGTTCGCGTGGTGGGCGCTGCGGCAGCGGGGACGGCAGGCGGGGTGGTGGCGGTGGGGGATGTTCTGGGCGAGCGCGGCGTGCACTACGCTCAGCGCGCCCGCGATCGTCGGAAACCACGTGAGGGATGTATTGGAGTCGCTCGATGTGATACTGCTGGGAGCGATGATGCTGCTCGTTCTGGCAGTTTCGTTGATCGCAGGTGTGGAGGCAACAGGCAAATCACGGCTAGACGTACCAGACGCACAGGGGTGAACAGGTTAGCGGCAACAGGTAAACCTGTTTCCTGACTTCTGTTCTCCCCTGTGCGTCTGTACGTCTAGTCGTGCATGTCCCAGCTTACGACTTTGTGATCTGCAGCTGGCCCAGGTGCACATTCAAATTGTGATTGACCCTGAATCCAACTATCCCGTTGCCGTCCACGTCACTCGCATTGGCCTTGTACACGATCTTCCCGTTGACGAGGAAGGTGGCGTCGGTGGAGGTCACGCGGACCGTCAGAGTGTTTTCCAAGGGTTTCGTGGTCTCGACGCTGCCGCCGGAATCCCGCTTCGCGACGGCGTCGCTCGCCGTCCAGCCCTTGGTCACCGCCCAGGTCGAGTCGCCCATGCGCCGCTTGACCAGGAACATTCCGTCTTCGCGGATCAGGAAGTAGGTGTAGCGTTGTCCCGCCGCCGCGAGGCTCGTGCCGCCGATGAGCAGGCCGTAGCCCTCGTGATGGTCGCGATGGGTGTCGGAGGAGAACTGCCAGAACTTGGCCTCGGCGGTGTAGCTCCCGGTGGCATTGTCGGCGTCGCGCCAGAAGATGGTGGCCGGTCCAAGGTTGACATGGTGGCCGACACTCATGGAATCGAATTTCACGTTGGTCAGCGGACGGTTGCCGTCGGTGCGCGCATGCCAGCCAGGGGGCAGCGTGCCGCCGCCCGCGACGGCGCGGTCAGGATCGGCCTGGGCCGCGAGGCCTGCGGCTGCGCCACACGCCAGCAGGGTAGCATAGACAGTGGGGCGGAACGAGTGCAGCATGAGGTGCTCCGGGGAACGGTGGGTGAAGGGAGTCCGGTAAGATCTAAGTGAGCCACGCGCGTCGTCTCAGTCAAGAGGAAGAACGATCGCTGCTCGAGCGGTTGCTGGCGCGCGACGAGCGCGCGCTGGGCGAGTTGTACGATCTGCTCGCTCCGTGGGTGCTCGGTGTGGCGGCGCGCATCCTCGGGGATGAGGACGAAGCGGAAGACGTGCTGGGCACGGTGTTCGAGCAGGTGTGGTCGCGGATTCACCTGCACGACCCGACGCGCGGTCCCCTCGTACCATGGGTGTTGTCGATCGCGCGCAATCGCTCTGTGGATCTGCTGCGGCGCCGCCGCCGCTGGCGGCGCAAGGCGCAGCGGGTCGAGCGGGAGCGGCAGGTGGGCGGCGACGTCGTGGTGGCGGCCCCCGATGCGTCGGGTGCCGAGGCGGCGGTGCCGGGGTGGCCGGTGCACCGCGCCGTACACCAGGCGCTCGCGCGGCTGCCGCTGGAGCAACGGCGCGTGGTGGTGCTGGCGTATTTCGAAGGGCTGTCGCACATGGAGATCGCGCGACGCACCGGCGATCCTCTCGGGACGGTCAAGACGCGCTTGCGGCTCGCCCATCGCAAACTGGAGGACGCACTGCGGAATCTGCGGGATTGGTCCGCATGAGCGACTGGCTCGGGATGGCTGCCGCGCCGCGCACGCCGCGGCCGGAGCTCAAGGACCGCGTGTTGCGACGCGCGCAATCGGCGCGGCGGATGCAGTGGTCGATGCTCGCGGCGGCGGCGCTCGCGGGCGCGCTCGTCGGCGGCGGGCTGTTCTGGCTCCGCGCCGCCCGGCTGGAAGGGCATCTCGCGGCGGCACGCGACACGCTGGACCTGCTGCGCCAGCCGGGAGGGCGGGTCCTCATGATCCCCGTGACCACTGCCGGCCGTCCCGGTGCCATGACGGTGTACGCTGACAGTGCCACGCGGCGCTGGCTCGTCACCTGCCATCACCTCACTCCCAACCTGCCGGGACAGGCGTACCAGCTGTGGTTCCTGACGGGGTCGGTCGCGCGACCGGCGGCGCTGATGCCGATGGATCACGACGTCCCGATGGTGATGACGCTCGAGGTGCCGCCCGAGGCGGGGAAGGTGACGGGACTCGCGATGAGTGTGGAGCCGCGCGCCGGATCGAGGGCCCCGACGGGCGCGCTCGTGTTCCGCGTCGAGCTCTGACCGCTACGCCTCGGACGCGAGCTGGTGCACGGTGACCAGCTCCACGATTTTCAGTTTCCGCTTGCCCATTGGCAGGGTAATCGCGACGCTATCGCCCACTTTGCCGCCGAGCAGGGCTTTGCCGAGCGGAGAGGCCATGGACACGGCGATCTCGTCCTTGGCATCATCCCCTTCGATGAACTCACCCAGCGTCAGTGCGTAGACTTCCCGCTTCTTCGTCTCGGCATCCTGCACCGTCACCCGCGAGCCGAAGCCGACGCGATCCTTGGGGATGTCCTTCTCCGAGACGTCCGAGAGCTTGGAGAGGCGCAGCCGCAGGTGGTGCACCCGGGCCTGGGCGAACTGCTGTCGTTCCAGGGCCGCCTTGTACTCGGAGTTCTCCCGCAAATCCCCATGGGCGCGCGCCTTCTCGATCTCCTTCGGTAGCACGAAGTTGATCTCGTGATTCAGGCGCTCGACTTCCGCCTGCAGCCGGTCCTTCAGCTCTTGCAGCATGGCGCGAGGCGTAGAAGCTAGGCGACATTTCTCCTCCAGTGCAAGGTCTCGTCGAGCTTTCCAAACCCCGCATCACGCAGCTCGTGGTGTTGACCGCTGCGGCCGGCTTCTACCTCGGAACGCGCGGCCCGTTTCGTCTCGGGATCTTTTTCGCCACGCTCGCCGGGACAGCGCTGGTCGCGGCGGGGACAAATGCGATGAACATGATCCGTGAGCGCGACGTCGATGCACGGATGCGACGCACGCGCTCCCGCCCGCTGCCGGCGGGCCGCGTGTCAACGCGGACCGCCATCGTGTTCGCCGTCCTTGCCGCGAGCGTTGGGCTCGCCGTGCTGGCGTGGTGGGTGAACCTCGTGACCGCCGCCCTCGCCGCGCTCACACTCGCAAGCTACGTGTGGGCATATACGTCGCTCAAGCGGCGCAGCACCCTCAATACGCTGGTCGGAGCAGTCCCCGGCGCGCTCCCGGTGCTCGGTGGGTGGACGGGTGCGGGAGGGGCGCTCGACCCTGCGGCGTGGGCGCTCTTCTGGACGCTCTTTCTGTGGCAGCTGCCGCACTTCCTCGCCCTCGCCTGGATGTACCGCGAGGACTATCGCACCGCCCAGCTGCAGATGCTGTCGGTGGAAGACGTCGATGGTCGGCGCACGGCCAGGATGGCGCTGCTCTACGCCGTGGCGCTCATCCCGGTGAGCCTCCTTCCCTCGCTGCTTGGCGTCACGCACGTCGCGTACTTCGCCGGCGCCCTCCTGCTCGGCGTCGCGTACGCCGGTACCAGTCTCCTCATGATAGGAGATCCCAACCGTCGAGCCTGGTGGGTGTTCGTCGCGTCGATCGTCTACCTGCCGGCGCTCTTGACGATCGCGGTGCTCGACAAGGTGATCCTCTCTTGAGAAACGACTGGCCGCTTCTCGCGATCGTGTTATCCGGCTGTGGGCCGCGCGCCCCCACGGCGCCGTCCCCGCAAGATCGACCCGCCCTTGAGCCCGTCCAGAGCGGCACCACCGCCTTACTGCAGGCCGTGAGCGCGCCCAGCGAGCGGGTGGGGTGGGTCAGTGGGCATCAAGCCGTGGTGCTGCGCACACGGGACGGCGGAGGGACGTGGCAGCGTCTCGCCGTGCCGGGTGCCGCCGCCGATTCGCTCGAGTTTCGTGACGTCCACGCCGTGGACGCCGACACCGCCTACCTCCTGGCGGCTGGGCCGGGGTCCCGTTCCCGCATCTACAAGACGACGGACGGCGGCGCCAGCTGGGCGCTGCAGTTCACCAATCGCGACTCGAGCGCGTTCTACGATTGCTTCGATTTCTGGGACGCGCGCCGCGGCGTGGCACTCAGCGACGGCGTGAGCGGCCACCTGCTCATCCGCCGTACGAGGGACGGTGGAGCACACTGGGATCTTCCGCCTGCCGATTCGCTGCCGCTCGCCCAGAAGGGCGAAGGCGGGTTCGCCGCGAGCGGGACGTGCATCGTCACGCTGGCGGGTCATTTCGCCTGGATCGGGACGGGAGCCGCGGACACGGCGCGGGTGCTCAGGAGCGCGGACGGCGGGCGGACATGGCAGGCTACGGCGACGCCGATCGCCGCGGGGAACTTCGCCGGCATCGCGAGCGTCGTGTTCCGGGACACGGTGCACGGGCTCGTCCTGGGCGGCAAGCTCGGGAGTCCAGCCGAATTCAGCGACAATGTCGCCGTCACGGGCGACGGCGGCCGCACCTGGCGGCTGGCCGGCCGGCCCGGATTCAGCGGGGCCGTGTACGGTGCGGCCATGATTCCCGGTCGCGCGGGGAGCGTCGTCGCCGTCGGTCCGCGCGGCCTCGCGTACTCTGCCGACGACGGGTCGACGTGGACGACGCTCGACACCCTGGCCTACTGGAGCGTCGGCTTTGCCTCGCGGCGAATCGGTTGGGCCGTGGGACCGGGGGGGCGCATCACCAGGATCCGGCTCCCGTAGAGAGCGTTGAGCCCGGGTTGATGGCACCGTAGTAGCGTCGTGGCCCTCTTTGCGGAGCCACGGTATGCGCTCTCCCGTTCTTGCGATGTTTGCCTGTCTCGCCGTCGCCTGCACCGACGCAGTCGAAACCAATCAGCACGCCCGCATGATCGTCAACGGGGTGAACGCGTTCGGGGAAAGCGTCGGCTTTCTCGAAATTCGACCGGGGTTCCCGCGCGCCACGTGGCAGGGGCCGAACGGCGTGATGATCGATCTCGGAACCCTGCCCGGAGGATCCCGCAGCTCCGCCGTTGTGATCGATGACGCCGGAACGATCGCGGGGCAGAGCGAGACGGCCGGCGGGGCGTTTCACGCCGTGCGCTGGCGTCACGGGATCATCGAAGACCTGGGGACGCTGCCGGGGGGAGACTTCAGCGTGGCATCGACAATCGAGGCCGACGCGGTCCTGGGCGAGAGCACCGCGCGAGATGGGATGCTGCACGCGTTCCGCTGGCGGAACGGACGGATGACGGATCTGGGGAGGTTCAGCCCGGCTGGATCAGGCGCCGCGCCTCCGCCACGAGGTGATCGGCGGTGAGTCCCAGCTCGTTGTAGATCCGTTGATAGGGAGCGGAAGCCCCGAACCGCTCGATCCCCAGAATGACGCCGCGATCGCCGACCCAGCGATACCACGAGTCGGGGGCCGCGGCCTCGATCGCGATGCGCAGCGGGACACTCGGCGGCAGCACTTCGTCGCGATACTGTGCGGGCTGCGCTGCGAAGAACGCGAAGCACGGCATGCTGACGACGCGCGTCGCGATCCCCTCGCCGTTGAGCCGCTCCCAGGCGGCGAGGGCGATCTCCACCTCGGAGCCGGTTGCCAGGAGGATCACGCGCGGCGGCTTGCTCTGGGGATCGGCGAGCACATAACCGCCGCGCTGCAGGCCGGCCGCTGAGCCGAATTTCGCGCGATCGATCACCGCCAGCTTCTGGCGCGTCAGCGCCAGCGCGACCGGGCCACCCTGGTGAGTGATCGCCGCCCGCCACGCTTCGACCGTCTCGCCGGGATCAGCGGGCCGGATCACGGCGAGATTGTGCATCGCCCGCAGCGCGCTGAGGTGCTCGATCGGCTGGTGCGTCGGCCCCTCCTCGCCCAGGCCGCTCGAGTCGTGCGTGAACACGTAGATCGTCTTGAGCTCGGCGAGCGCCGCGAGGCGCATGGCTGGGCGCATGTAGTCGGAGAAGATCAGGAACGTTCCGCCGTAGGGAATGAACCCGCGGTGGTACGCGATGCCGTTGAGCACCGCGCCCATGGCATGCTCGCGCACACCGAAATGGAAGTTGCGCTCGCTCCACCGTCCGGCGCCGGCGTCGCCCGATCCTTTGATGTAAGTCAGGTTCGATCCGGTCAGATCCGCCGATCCTCCGATCAGCTCGGGCAGCGTCGGCGCAATCGCGTTGAGCACCTTCGACGACGCGGCGCGCGTCGCTTGCGCGTCGGCGGCACCGAACGTCGGCAGCGCGCTGTCCCAGCCGTCGGGCAGGCGGCCTGCCAGGCGGCGCTCCAGCTCGCGCGCCAGGTCGGGGAAGGCGGCGCGGTAGGCGTCCCAGCGCCGCTGCCAATCCGCATGGAGCCGGGCACCGCGCTCCGTCGCGCTGCGCCAGCGCGCCAGCGACTCCTCGGGTACGTAGAACGGCTCGAGTGAGGGCCAGCCGAGCGCCTGTTTGGTCAGTTTCACTTCTTCGACGCCGAGCGGCGCCCCGTGCGCGTCGGCGCTGTCCTGCTTGTGGGGACTGCCGAACGCGATATGCGTGCGGACGATGATGAGTGAGGGGCGGTTGGTGACGGACTGCGCGGCCTGGGTCGCCGCGTCCAACGCCTGCGTGTCGTTCCCATCGGCGACGCGCTGAACGTGCCAGCCGTACGCTTCGAAGCGACGCGCCGTATCGTCCGAAAACGCCAGATCGGTCGAGCCGTCGATCGTGATGTGGTTGTCGTCGTAGAACCCGATCAGCTTACCGAGCTTCATGTGACCGGCCAGCGAGGCTGCCTCGTGGCTGATCCCCTCCATGAGGTCGCCGTCCGAACAGATGAAGTAGGTGCGATGGTCGACGATGGCGTGGCCAGGACGGTTGAACAGGGCCGCGAGCTCGGCTTCCGCGATCGCCATTCCCACGGCGTTGCCGATGCCCTGGCCCAGCGGCCCGGTCGTCGCTTCGACGCCCGGCGTGACGCCATACTCGACGTGCCCGGGCGTGCGGCTGCCCCATTGGCGGAAGTGCTTCAAGTCGTCGAGCGAAAGGTCGAAGCCGGTGAGATACAGGGCGGCGTACATCAGCATGCACGCGTGGCCGCAGGACAGTACGAAGCGATCGCGATCGGGCCAGGCGGGGTCGGCGGGATCGACCCGCAGGTGCCGCTGCCACAGCACCCACGCCAGCGGCGCCAGCGCCATCGGTGTGCCGGGGTGGCCCGAATCCGCCTGCTGCACGGCGTCCATCGCCAGTGCGCGGACGGTATTGATACACAACAGATCGGTGGCGGGGAGGGCGGCGGTTCCGCTCACAAGAGGCCCGACTTGGCCGCCTCCCACAGATGCAGCAGCCGGTCGAAGCCGTTGACCAGGAGGTCGACCTGCTGGGGACTCGGCGTCGCGCGGGCCGCGACCTTCAGCTCTTCGGCGACCTGCGGCATTTCGCGACGCCCTTGCCCGCGACTCTCGACTTCCACCTGATCGAGGATCTCGAGGATGCGCTGCCGCACCGCGGCGTCATCGGGGACCTGCCACAGATACTCGGCGGCCTGTTTCCCTTCCACGCACAACTTGCCGAGGCTGTCCAGCAAGGGTGGGTGCGGGCGCCGCGAGGACTGGGGGTCGGACATACGCTGCAAATCTAGCAAAATCGTTGCCTCAGCGGACCTCTCCGTCTAGCTTGCGAGGCCTATGCTCCACATCCTGCTGATCACTACAGCGTTACAACAGGCTGTCTCCATCGCGCCGGAATCCGACGAAGTGCATCTCAAGAACCTCCGCCAGCTGACGTTCGGCGGCCAGAACGCGGAGGCATACTTCTCCGCCTCGGGGCGCCAGCTGATCTTCCAGCGCACGCCTCCGGCTGACTCCGGCTGCGATCAGCAGTTCATCATGAACCGCGACGGTTCCGGTCTGCACCGTGTGTCGAACGGGCAGGGCCGGACCACCTGCGGGTATTTCTTCGCCCACGATGCGAAGATCTTCTACGCCTCGACCGCCCACCTCGGCGCCGCCTGCCCGCCGCGCCCCGACTACTCGCAAGGGTACGTGTGGGCGCTGTACGACTACGACATCTATGTGGCGGACTCGAGCGGCGCGAATCCCAAACGCCTGACTGACAATCCCGGTTACGACGCCGAGGGGACGCTGTCCCCAGACGGGCGCACCATCGTCTTCACCTCGCTGCGGGACGGCGATCTCAACATCTACACGATGCGGACCGACGGTACCGACGTGAAGCAGCTGACCCACACCCTCGGCTACGATGGCGGGCCCTGGTTCTCCCCGGACGGCAAGCTGATCGTGTACCGGGCCTACCATCCCGCGACGGCCGCCGACAGTGCCGATTATCGGGCGCTGATCGCGAAGAACGTGGTCCGGCCGCTCAAGATGGACATCTGGGTGTTGAATGCCGACGGCTCCAATCAACACCAGGTGACGCACCTCGCCGGGGCGAGCTTTGCGCCCTACGTCATGCCCGACGGCAAGCGCATCATTTTCGCGACCAATTTCAAGCAACCCGACTCGCGCAACTTCGATTTGTACATGGTGAACCTCGACGGCACGGGACTGGAGCAGGTCACCACGAGCCCGGAATTCGACGCCTTCCCGATGTTCTCCCCCGACGGCAAGCAGCTGGTGTTCGCCTCCAACCGGCACGGCACCGCCCCCCACGAGACCAACATCTTCATCGCGGACTGGGTCGAGAAGCCGTGAAGTTCTCGGAGCGCGTCGCCCACGAGCTGCGCGGGTGGGGCAAGGCACTGATTGTGGCCGTCGCGATTTGGCTCGTGATACGCTCGTACGCGGTGGAGGCGTTCCGCATTCCCAGCCCGAGCATGGAGAACACCTTGCTGGTCGGCGATTTCCTGTTCGTCGACAAGTCAGGATATGGCGGCCAGTTTCAGGTGCCGTTCGTCGGCTGGCGCTTCGGGCACCTGCCGGGGTACACCGAACCGAAGCGCGACGGCATCGTGATCTTTCGATCGGTCGAGGACTCGACGCCCAATCTCGATGTCGTCAAACGGCTGATCGGCGTCGGCGGCGACACGCTGCAGATGGTCAACGACACGCTCATCCGCAACGGCCGCCGCCTTGACGAGCCGTACGCGTTGCATCTGGCGGACGGCGCGGGAGAGACGGCGCCCGCGATTCTGGACCAGATGCGTGCCCGCCAGCTTCCGCACTACGTGGGATCCGATCCCAATCACTACCATCCGACGCCGCATAGCTGGGGACCGATCGTTGTGCCGCGCGACAGCTTCTGGGTGATGGGCGACAACCGCGACGATTCCTGGGACAGCCGCTATTGGGGATTCCTCCCCCGCTCGCACCTCGAGGGCCGGCCGCTGATCATCTACATGAGCGTGGCGAGCGACCCCTTCCGCATCCGCTGGAATCGCCTGCTGCATCACCCATCCTGACGTAACGCCGTCGCGCCGGTCAGGCCTTACGCTTGCCCGGCTTCACCACCTCGCTGATCTGCAGCTCGTCCTTGCGGACGACGACCGACACATCCTCGCCGTCCTCGGTGAGCCCGCAGCGTTTCGGGATTCCGTCGGGTCGCTCTTGTCCCGGTTCGGCGCCCCCCTAATTTGGGGCGTAACCGATTCGCGGGAACGCCGTCACGTGACTCGCACCGCCGCAGCACCCATCCTGGCCTCCGCCGGGCTCCTCACGTTGTCCCTGTCCCTCGCCGCACAAAATGTCCCAGCGCGGCCGCCGCTCGATGGAGCGGATACGAATCACGCTGCCGCGTACTACCAGTACGGCCTGAGCGTGCTGGCGCAGGATCCCTTCAAGGCAGCGGACGCGTTTTACTGGGCGTCCCGCATCGACCCGACCTGGGCGCAGCCGCTGTACGCCGGTCGCATCGCGTACCTGATGGGCGCCGATGACCACTTCGTCATCGGCTACATGGACGGCAATCGCAGCTTCACGCGCTCCAAGGACGCGCGGCGCATCGATTCGCTCGAGCTGCGTGCCCGCATGCTTGATCCATTCATGCCGCGTGATCTCGACAAGGATTTGCGGCTCCGGTACATGCGGGCGCTCTACGACGAAGATCAGAAGTCGTTCGGCGGAGCGGACGACCGGGCGCGGACGCTGCGCTTCCAGTACTACGTGGAGCACTATTGGCGCACTGACGCGCCGCCCGGCTCGAAAGCGGAGCTGGCGGTCAGCGAGCACCGCTATCCCGATGCGCTCGACGCCTATCGCGAAGCGCTGCGGCAGGACCGCGATCATCAGGCTGAAATTCACGAGGCCCGGGCGCGCGTGTTCTATCTCATGGGCAACAGCGACAGCGCGCGGGCGGAGATGACGCAGGCGATCGCCAAGCTGCGGGAGAAGGACACCAAGGACTTCGTATGGTTGTACGAGTCCAAGGCGGTGCTCGAGCACTTCATCGGACTGACCTACGAACGCCAGAGCCAGATCGGCCCGGCCCGCGAGGCCTACGGGCGGGCATTGCAGGAGGATCTGAGCTATTACCCGGCGCACATGCGTCTCGGCACCATCGCGTTGAGCGCGGGCGACACCGCCACGGCGCTGAGCGAGATGGATCTCGCAGCGCAGATCAACAACGACGAGCCGGTGCTCCAGGCGACCTATGGGACGATCCTCGCCCAGTCGGGTCACATCCCCGAGGCGCAGCAGCACCTCCGTCGCGCCGTCGAGCTCGATCCGTTCTACGCCAACTCGTACTACGTGCTGGGCCGGGTGGACGAATTCGCGGGCAAGTCCAGCGACGCGGCCGGCGACTACCGTGCCTACCTCGGGCACGCGCGCGCGCAGGATCCCCGCATCGCCGATGTGCAACGGCGGCTCGCGGCGTTGACCGGCACCGCGACAAACCAATGAAGCCCTTCCTGCTGGCGGCGCTGATTCCCGTCGTCGTCCTGGCCCAGGCGCCGCCGAAGAGCCCGGTCCGCCGGCCCACGACGGCCGAGGATCTGCAGCTCTTCAGCCAGGTCCTGAACCAGATCCGCGTCAATCATCCGGACTCGATCGACCCGCACGAGCTGTTCATGGCGGCGATCGAGGGGATGGTGCACGCAGCCGATCCGCATTCCTTCGTGCTCGCGGTCACGCGGCTCTCCCCGTCGGCGGACTCCGCGTGGCGTTCGGGCCGGACCTACCCCGTCCCGATCGAGTTCTCGTTCACGGGCGGAGCGCCGGTGGTGCTCAGCGTCGCCCCCGGCACGGCGGCGGCCCGGCTCGATATCGTGCCCGGCGACGAGCTGATCGCCGTCGACTCGCAGCCCATCTTCGCCGAGAGCGACGAAGAGCTGCAGATCGGCCTGGCGGGCAAGCGCGGCTCGACCGTCGCGCTGACGCTGGAACGCCGCCGCCTCGACGGCTCGCTGACGCGGCTCGTCCGCGTCGTCACCCGCGAGAAGGTCGAGGAGACGACGGCCGTGCCCGTGGCGTTCATGCTGGATCGAGCGGTGGGCTACGTCCGCGTGACCACGTTCTTGAACGACAAGGTCGACGACGACCTGCACGCGGCGCTCGGCAGACTCGAGAAAAGCGGCATGCAGCGGCTGGTGCTCGACCTCCGCGACAACGGCGGCGGCAGCGTGGCGCAGGCCGCTGCCGTGGCAGGCGAGTTCCTGCCGCGAGGCGCGCTGATCTACACGACGGAGTACCGCAAGCGGCCGGAGGGCGCGCCCGACACCGTCCGGGTGGGACGCTCCTTCTGGAGCCACGAGAAGCGCTACCCGCTCGTGGTGCTGATCAACAGCGGCACCGCCAGCGCCTCGGAGCTGGTGGCTGGCGCGCTGCAGGACAACGACCGCGCAGTGATCGTCGGCCAGCCGAGCTTCGGGAAGGCGCTGTTGATGAACGGCATGCCGCTGACGGACGGCTCGATGCTCATGCTCGTCGTCGGCCATGTGCGCACGCCCTGCGGCCGCGTCATCCAGCGGGAGTATCACGGCATCTCGCGGCATGAGTACTACCGGCTGGCGCGCGCCGAACGGGACACGGTGGGACGACCGTCCTGTCACACCGTGAGCGGCCGCACGGTCTACGGCGGCGGCGGCATTTACCCC
>CAZXKN010000196.1:0-11914 GCA_964641815.1 uncultured Gemmatimonadaceae bacterium
TCCCGTCTCGACGTGCAAACGCCCCTTGCCGTCCCCAATCCTGCCTTCGACGTGATCCTCCTGGATCTTCCGCACCGTCACCGGAATGCCGCCGAGGTCGATGCCGCCCGAACCGGTGTCGAGTACGACATCCGCGCCGTAGTCCGCCGGCAACGTGAGATTGACCTCACCCGAGCCGGTGTCGACGTAGATGGTGCCGCCGCCGGCGAGCAGCTCGAGCGTCACGTCCCCCGAGCCCGTGTCGATCTTGAGATCGTCGGCCTTCACCGCTGTCGCGTCGGCATTGCCCGACCCCGTGTCGATCTTCAGCGAGCGCCCCTCAGCGTGATCGATCGTCACGTCGCCGGAGCCCGTGTCGACCGAGAGATCGTCGCCCTTGGCCCGCGTGACGCTGACGTTCCCCGAGCCGGTGTCGAGGTTCAGGTCCCCGGTGATGTCACTGGCGTGCACGTCCCCCGACCCGGTGTTGGCGCCGAGTGATCCGCTGATCCCGTTCGCCGTGATGTCGGCGGAGCTGGCGTCGAGCGTCAGCTGCCCGTTCACGTTGGTGGCCGTCATCTTGCCGACGGCGAGGTGAATCGCCACGCGCCGGCCTGCCGGCACGAGCACCCGCAGGTCGGCGTAGGCCTCGAGGCCCGAGCCGTCGCCGCGGATGCGGACACGGTGGCCGCGGCCGAAAAAGTGGTGGTCATGGTTGTCGTCGAACGTGCCGTCGTCATGCACGTCGAGTGAGGAGGTCGAGTGCCACCCGAGCGCCGGATAGATGATGTCGTCGTCGGGATAGATCACGCGCAGCGTCTGCTGGCTGCCGATCGGGCCCGTTTGCACGTCGAGCTTCGCGGCGTCCGACCCGCCGCGCGTCACTTCAACCACGACATCCCCGGCCGAGCCCGCTTCGACGCGCACGGCGCCCGCGAGATTGTAAATGGCGACGTTGTCGCCGCTGACCGTGTAGCGTTGCGGCGTCTGCGCGGCCAGGGGAACCGCGGCCACGAGGATCAGGACGCCCGGGACGACGGAGATGCGCATCGATTGCTCCACCGTGAAGGTGACGCGAAGCCGTACGCAGGCGGACGGCCGGGGTTTCCAGGGGTGGATGGCTTGATGAGTCAAAGGGTTGCAATGGTCGCGCCGGCCCCCCGGCGGCGGTAATTTCCAGCGCCCACCAGCAGGAAGGACAAGTGTCGGGCTGGCAGATCTGGATCGTGTTGGCGGCACTCCTCCTCGTGGCCGAGATGTTCGCCCCCGGGTTCTGGCTCGCGAGCGTGGCCCTTGGCTGCCTCGCGGCCGGGGTCGCGGGACTCTTCCCAATCGGCCTCCTGGGCCAGACGTTGGTGTTCGCCGCGACGACGGTCGCGACCCTGTTCGGCCTGCGGCCGGTGCTGGTGCGGCGCTTCCTCCACGCCCGCGGCATGGAGGTCCGGACCAACGTCGACGCGCTGGTCGGAAAGTCGGGCATCGTGACCAGGCGGTTTGACCCCGTCACCCGCGTGGGCCGCGTCGCGATCGAGGGCGAAGACTGGCGGGGCACGTTGCTCGAGGCCGAAACCGGCGCGACACTCGATCCGGGGACGCGCGTGGTAGTGCTCCAAGTAGATGGCAGCACCCTGGTCGTGGAGAGGGAGGTCCCAGAGCCATGAATTTTGGACTGATCGTCGTCGGCGTAATCGCGCTGCTCGCCATCGTGATCGTGCGACGCACCATTGTGGTAGTACGCCAGGCGCAGACCATGGTGATCGAGCGGCTCGGCAAGTACAGCCGCAGTCTCTCCTCCGGCATCAATCTGGTCGTCCCCTTTTTCGACCAGCCGCGTGCGCTCGACTGGCATTCGGTGATCAGCCTGCCGTCGGGGGAAACGATCACGCGCCGCTATCGCTCCACCACGATCGACCTGCGCGAAACGGTCTATGTCTTCCCGCGGCAGAACGTGATCACCAAGGACAACGTGGTGGTCGAGATCGACGCGCTGATCTACTTCCAGGTGACCGACCCGGTGCGCGCGGCGTACGAGATCGCGAACCTGCCCGACGCGATCGAGAAGCTCACCCAGACCACGCTGCGCAACGTGGTCGGCGAGCTGGACCTCGATCAGGTGCTGTCGTCGCGCGAGCACATCAATACCAAGCTGCGGGAGATCCTCGACGACGCGACCCACAAGTGGGGCGCCAAGGTCGCCCGGGTGGAGCTGAAGGACGTCAACCCGCCGCGCGACATCCGCGACGCGATGGAGAAGCAGATGCGCGCCGAGCGCGACCGGCGCGCCGCCATCCTCACCGCCGAGGCGGGCAAACAGTCGGCGATCCTCGAAGCCGAAGGCATCCGGCAATCGGAGATCAACAAGGCGGAGGGGACGAAGCAGGCGCGCATCCTGGCCGCGGACGCGGAGGCGGCCGCGCGGCTCAAGGTCGCCGAGGCCGAAGCGCAGGCGATCGAGCGCATCACGCAGGCCATCAAGGGCACGGGCGGCGATCCCGCGCGCTACCTCATCGCCATCCGCTACCTCGAGACGTTGAAGGAGATGGCGAGCGGCCAGAACAACAAGGTCGTCTATCTCCCCTATGAGGCGACGGGCGTGCTCGCGTCGCTGGGCGGGATCCGGGAAATGCTCGCCGGTCCGGACAAGCGGGGATGAAACCCGACGTGACCGCCTCGGCCAGCGCGTCGCCGCTCACGGCGCTGCTCGAGGAGGAGCAGATGTTCCGCGACGCCGTGCACGACTTCGCCGACAGCGAGGTCCGGCCGCGCGTCGCCGCGATGGACCAGGCCGCCACGTTGGACGCCACCCTGCTCCCCAAACTGTTCGAGCTCGGCCTCATGGGGATCGAGATCCCCGAGACCTACGGCGGCGCCGGCGGCGGCCTCTTCATGACCACGCTGGCCGTCGAGGAGCTGTCGGCGGTCGACGCGTCCGCAGCGATCCTCGTCGACGTGCAAAACACTCTCGTCATCGAGCCGCTGCTGCAGTGGGCCTCGGAGGAGCAGAAACGCCGCTACCTCACCCGCCTCGCCGCCGATACGGTCGGCGCGTACGCCCTGTCCGAACCCGAGTCCGGCTCCGACGCCTTCGGGCTGCAGACGAAAGCGACGCGGCAGGGCGACCGTTGGGTCCTCCAGGGCCGCAAGCTGTGGATCACGAACGGCGCCGAAGCCGGCGTCTACGTGATCTTCGCCAACACCGACTTCACCAAGGGGTACAAGGGGATCACCGCGTTCATCGTGGAGCGCGGCTTCAAGGGATTCTCGGTCGGCAAGAAAGAGGACAAGCTCGGCATCCGCGCGTCGTCCACGACGGAGTTGATCCTCGAGGGCTGCGAGGTCCCCGAGGCGAACGTCCTGGGTGAGGTCGGCAAGGGTTACAAGGTCGCGATCGAGACGCTCAACACCGGGCGCATCGGGATCGGCGCGCAGATGATCGGCGTGGCGCGCGGCGCGCTCGAGGCGGCGACCAAGTACGTCAAGGAGCGCAAGCAGTTCGGCAAGCCGGTGGCGGAATTTCAGGCGGTGCAGTTCCAGCTGGCGCAGGCCGCGACGGAGCTCGAGGCCGCCCGGCTCATGGTGTACAACGCCGCACGACTCAAGGACGCGGGCGCCGAGTACACGCAGAACGCCGCCATGGCGAAACTGTTCTCCTCCCAGGTGGCCGAGCGCGTCACCTCGGTCTGCCTGGAGTTGTTCGGCGGCTACGGCTATACCAAGGAGTATCCGGTCGAGAAGTTCTACCGCGACGCGAAGATCGGCACGATCTACGAAGGCACCAGCAACATGCAGCTCAATACGATCGCTAAGTTGTTGCTGCGCTAGGGCCTCGTGACTTTTTGATCCCCGCCGCGCTCCTTGTGGGGTACCAATACGCCCGAAAGGAGCGGTCATGCGACTCCACACCATCGCCGTCCTGCTCGTCACGCTCGCTCTTCCAGCCAGCCTGGCGGCGCAGGGACACGGTCCCAAGCACTACGCCGTCGACACCGATCGCGCCTATGTCGTCACGCACGACGTGTTGGGCCGGCACGGCTTCGAAGTCGTGCGGATCGAGAACATCGGAGATGACCGGGTGATCTGGTATCGGCGCGGCAACAACGGCCGCGGCAAGGGCAAGGGCCCGCTCGCCAAGATGATCATCCGCCGCGTTCCGGCGGAGCGCCGCGTGGTCTTCGTCGACGCTCCGAGCGACGTCCTGGTCGACATCGACGTGCGGCTCAATCTGCGCTAACAGTCTGCCGCACCGGTCCGCTCACGGCGGGCAGGTAATGACATACTGCAGTCCCACGACGGCGCCGGTGCACTGCCCACCATTCAGCGGATTGGTGGGCAGATTTTTTGTCGTGAAATCGCCGGAGATGCTCTTCCCGGCCGGGACGGTCAAAATGGGATAGCTCCCCGCCGTGTACGGACCGAGCAGCGATGCATTCAAGGTCCCGCCCTGCAGCGTCACATTGTCGCTGACCTGGAACTGATCGAACGTCACGCCCGGCGTCACGGGGGTGCCGAGCTCAACGGAGAGCGCCGCTGGATTCGGACCCTCCGTATACGGCCCCACGAACTGCAGGATGCCGGGGATACCTCCCACGTTCAGGAACCCGTCGTCGATGAAGCTCGACGACCCGATATCGATCGTCCCTGACCCCTGCAACGTCCCGCCCGGTTGGTTGATGAATGTCCCGGTCGACTGGTTCGTGATCACCAGCTTGTTCGTTCCGACGTCGATCACCCCGCCCGACTCGTTCGAGAACGCGGGCCGGAACCCCGAGAGAATCACGTTGAGGTCACCGCCCGACAGAATGATCGTGCCGGAGTTGCCGTGCGTCGCCGCGGCCTGATCGATGGTGAGCGTCTGCGACACCAGCACCGCGCCCTGGTTGTCGAGCATCGCGGCGAGCGTACGATTCCCGCCGGCCGAGCCCAACGTGGTCTCCAGCGAACTGCCGGGGATGTTGGTCAACACGCCGCTCGGCACCGCCAGGGTCACATTGTGCGCGACCGCATCGGCGTTGTGCAGCACGATCAGTCCGGCATTGAGGAACCCGGACGAGATCGTCAGCGTCGCATCGCCGGTCGAGCTGGAGTAGACGAGGAGCCCGCCGGTGCTCGAGTTGCTGAACGATCCGGTGATACTCGACGCTCCCGCGGCCTGCAGCACCCCCGCGTTGGAAACGAACGCCGTCGTGATGGCGCTCCCCTCCAGCGTCAGGGCGCCTTGGTTGGTGAAGTTGCCGGGGCCCCCGATCGTATCGGATCCGCCGAGGATCATCGATCCGGCCCGCAGGAGAACCCCGGAGGAGTCGATGAGGATGTGCCGGCCCACGGGGACGTCCATGATGATGCCGCCGATCGTGTCCCCCACCGCCAGGAACGCGATGTGCGCGTTCACGTCGAGATTGACCAGGTAGGTACCCGGCAGCACGATCGACGCCGTGTCGGAGACGCCGGGAACGCGGGCCGGGCTCCAGTTCGCGGGATTGTTCCAGTTGCCGCCCTGGAGATTGGTCCACACAACGCCGGGTGGGCGCACCAGCACGTCGAACGCCGCGCTCGTCGCGGTGGCGAGACCGCTCGCGCTCGCCCCCAGTTTGTAACCCGCGGCGGCGATGGCGACGGACAAATCCGTAAAGGTCGCGAGCCCTGAGGCCGCATTCTTGGTGAGGGTCCCGCCGAGGGGTCCCTGACCAGGGTTCAACGCGAACCCAATGGTCACTTGATTCGTCGCCGTTGTTACGACGTTGCCGACCGAGTCCTCGACGGCGACGACCACCGCCGGTGCGATGATCGCACCAGCGAGCTCCGTCGTCGGTTCCACGGTGAACGCCAGCGCGACGGGTGGCGCGGGATTCACCGTGAACGAATTGCTCGCGGTGCTCCCCACCCCGGACGCCGACGCGACGAGGGTATAGCCCCCCGCGACGGGCAGCGGACCCAGCGCCGAGAACGTCGCAACTCCTGCCGCGGCCGCCACCGACGTGGTGCCGGTCAGCGTCGCACCCGCGGGATGTGACCCGAACGCCAGCGACACGTTGGTGGTGAACGACGTCACGGTATTGCCGAAGGCGTCCCGCGCCGTGACCACCACCGTCGGGAACGCCGTGCCGGCGGTGAAGTTCACCGGCTGGATGGTGAACGCGAGGTTGTTGAGCGCGGCGGGCGTGATGGTGAAGGCCGAGCTCGTGGCGCTCGAGAGGCCGGTCGCAGTCGCCTGCAGGGTGTAGCCCGTGCCGACCTTGTCGAGCGAGAGCGCCGAGAACGTCGCGACGCCGGCGACCGCGTTCACCGTCTTGGTGCCGGTCAGTGTTCCCCCACCGGCGTTGTTGGCGATCGCGATCGTGACGGCGTTCGTGGCCCCGGGAACCAGCGTCCCGTTCGCATCGCGCACTTCCACCTGGAACGAGCCGATCGCCGCACCGGCGACGGCGCCGGCCGGTTGTGTCTTGAACGCGAGCTGCGTGGGCGGCGTGCTGAGCACCGTCGGACCGCACACGGCGGCGGTCAGCCCCGTGACGGTCGCCTGGAACTGCGCCGGACCGGCAACGCCCGGCAGCGTCACGAGCGTCCGCGCCCGGCCGCCGGTATCGGTGACCGCGCTGGGCGTGACCACCGATCCCCCGGCCACCGCCGCGAACTGCACCGTCACGCCAGGCACACCCAGACCGTCGCCGCCCAGAACCCGGGCCACGATCGGCTGCGGCAGCTGCACGCCGGGGAGTCCGCTCTGGGCGCAGCCGCTATCGAAGCTCACGGCGGCCGGCACGGGGATGAACTGCAGCGTCGTGGTGGCGCTGACGGCGTTGGGTGTCGTCGCCTGCACCGTGATCGTCTTTCTGAGCAGCGGCGCCTTGAGCGTCCCGGTCGCGTCGATCGGCGCCGCCACCGTATCGCTCGTCGACCACGACACGTAAAAACTCGGCACGTTGGCGCCGACGCCGTCCTTGGCGGTCACCCGCATCTGCAGCGTGGCGCCTTGGGTGAGCAGGGAGTCCGGCGGCCCGAGCGTCAGGGTGGCCACGTTCTGCCCAGGCCCCGAATACGTGACGGGGATCTGCGCCGTCGGATTGCTCGGCCCGCTCGACAGGCTGACGGACTGCGTTCCCGAGAATAGCGGCACCGTCCCCGAGAGCAGCTCGATCGTCACCTGAAAGGTTTCGGGAGACTGCGCGAGCGGTACATCCGCGGTGAGCGAGAGTGTCCCCTGGTTGGCGGGGAACGAGAAGATCTGGTTGAACGCCGTGTCGCCCTTGGAATTGACGGCGATGAGGCGGACGTGATCGATGCTGAGGTTGAATGCCGCGAGGTTGAGCCCGGGCGGCAGCGTCGCGGCGACCGCGAGGGCGGCGGGCGGGCGCGGGGCCACCGTGTCGCGGCCGCAGGTCGCGAGGGCGAGGACGGAAACGAGGGTGGCGAAAACCCGCAGGCGAGAGTGCGTCATCCGTTCCAAGTGATCGTCCCTTTGACGGATCGTCAAGCAGCCGCGTCGTTACTGAACAGTGACCTGTCGGGTTCCTGCTGTCGTAGTGATGAGGCCGCTCACTGTACCGGAGATGTTCGCGATGCCGCTGGCCACACGTCTCAGCAGGACTCCGCCTGAACCCGACGTCGGGGTATTCGATTGGCCGGGGAATATGAGGGCGGTCTGTGGCGAGCCCGTTCCACCACCGCCGTTGACCAGCGTCGCCGCGTTCACGTTGTCGCTGGTGAACGACATGGTGATCGATCCGTTCGGCGATCCTGCCCGTAGCGCCTGGAGCTGATTCAGCGCTGTATTGTTCACATTCGGGATCCCGACTCGTACGTAGATGTTCGCGTCGGACGCATTCACGGCCATGGTCGAAGGCACACCCTGCAGATCGAGTGCGCCTTGGACGACGTTGTCGGAGGCGACGCCGTCACTGAAACCGGTCGCGCTGACCGTCACGTTGCCGCCCACGGCGGTCGAGACGCCCTCGAGTCCCTGCACATAAAAGCCGACGGTCTGCACGCCGTCCGCCACCGGAATCGTGATCTGCGTCTGCCCGGGGGTGACGGCATCGGGAGCGAGCAGGAGGAATGCATTATCACTCGTCAGCGTCACGTTGAAATTGCCGTGGTTCGGCGCTCCGAGCGTGAAGCTCGTATTGATTTGCAGTCCGCTTCCGACGGTGACCGCCCCCACGGAAATCGTCGGCGTCTGGTTGGTGATCGTGCGGTTCGCCGCTGCCGTCGCGACGTACGCGGGAATCGTGGCGCTCACCGTCGTAGGGCCGAGGCCCGCCAGTGGATGGAACGCGACGCCTCCTGACGTCGTGTCGGTCGGAGAGTTTGACTGGCCAATCGGGATCGTGGCCGTCTGTGTGCCCCCGGCTGGACTGCCCTTCTTCAACAACTCCCCGATCCCGTTCGATGGTGAGGTGAACGTCACCGTGAGCGGCCCGGGCGCGCCGGCGCGCACCGCCTGCAGCTGGTTGAGCGCGGTGAGCTGCCCATTAGGAACGCCGACCCGCGCGTAGATGAAGCTCGAAGGCGTGAGCGGCGTAGTCTGCGTGGGCAGCCCTTGCAGGTCGAGCGCCGGTTGCACGACCGTCGCCGTGCCGGTGCCGTTGGTGAATCCCGAAGCGCTCACCGTGATCGTCGGCGTGCCGGTCTGGCCCTCATTCCCCTGGACGTAGAACCCGACCGTCTGCACCCCGTTCGCGACGGGGATCGTGATCTGGTTCGTGCCGGCGGTGCTGACATCCGGTGACACGAGTGCCGCGGCGTTCGAGCTCGTGATCGTCACATTGAGGGCGCCGTGATTCGACGCGCCCAGCGTGAACGAGGTATTCACCTGCAGCCCGCTCCCCACCGTGACCGAGCCCACGGTGATACCGGGCTGGCTCACGTCGATCGAGCGCGTCGCGGCGTTCGTCGCGATAAAGCCGGCAATCGTTGCCGCCACCGTCGTCGTGCCCGACAGGAGTGCGTGAAACGCCACACCACCCGATGTCGTGTCGGTCGGCGAATTCGACTGCCCGATGGGAATCGACGCCGTTTGGGTGACGTTAGAGCCCGTCCCCTGCTTCAGGAGCTCTCCGAGACCGTTGGACGGCGTCGTGAACGTCACCGTCAGCGCGCCCGGCGCACCGGCGCGGACCGACTGCAGCTGGTTGAGGGCGGTGTTGCCGGAGTTGGCGATGCCGACCCGCGCATACACGAAGTTCATCGGCGACAACGTCGTCGTGGTTGTCGGCAAGCCCTGGAGATCGATCGCCGCCTGCTGCGACGTCTCGATCGCCGTCCCGTCGGCGAATCCGGGCGCCGACACCGTGACCGTCGCGTGCACCGTATCCGTGGTCCGACCCTCGAGCCCCTGGACGTAGAAGCCCACCGTCTGCGTCCCGTTGGGCACCGCAATCGTGATCTGCACCTGTCCCGCGGTCGTGGCGTTGGGCGCCAGCAGAACCCCGGGATCGGAGCTCGTCAGCTGCACGTTGACGCCGCCATGATTCGATGCACCCAGCGTGAAGCTCGTATTCACCTGCAGCCCGCTCCCCACCGTCACCTGCCCCACCGTAATCCCAGGCTGTGACACGGCAATCGACCGCATGGCCGCATTGGTCGCGATGAACCCGGTGATCGCGCCGCTGACCGTCGTCGCGCCGGAGGTCAACGGGTGGAACGCCACCCCGCCAGAGGTCGTGTCGGTCGGCGAGTTCGACTGCCCGACGGGAATCGTCACGGTCTGGGTCACCGCAGGTGGGGAACCGGTCTTCAGAAGCTCGCCCACGCCATCCGATGGCGTGCTGAACGTCACCGTGAGCGGCCCGGGCGCGCCGGCGCGGACGGCCTGCAGCTGGTTGAGGGCGCTGTTGCCCGAGTTGGCGATCCCGACCCGCGCGTAGGCGAAGCTCGACGCCGACAGGGTCGTCGTCGTCGGAGGAATCCCCTGAAGATCAAGCGCGGCCTGTTGTGACGTCATGGTCGCCGTCCCGTCCGAGAAGCCCGGCGCGGAAACCGTCACGACGGCCCGGACCGTGTCGGTCGTCCGGCCCTCGAGGCCTTGCACGTAGAAGCCGACGGTCTGCACGCCGTTCGGAACTGGTATCGAAATTGTCTGCTGGCCCGCCGTGGCATTGTCGGGGGACAGGAGGACTCCCGGATCGGCGCTCGACAGCTGGACGCTGATGTCGCCGTGATTGGGCGCACCGAGCGTGAAGCTCGTGTTCACCTGCAGTCCACTGCCGACCGTCACTTGACCCACCGTGATGCCAGGCTGTGAGACTGTAATGCCACGCCCTGCCGCCGTTGTCGCAATGAACCCCGAGATCGCGGCGCTTACCGTCGTCGCTCCGGAGACCAGCGGATGGAATGCAACACCGCCGGTCGTGGTATCCGTGGGCGAGTTCGATTGGCCGATCGCGATGGTCGCGGTCTGCGTCACCCCCGGAGCGGTCGCCTTCTTGAGCAGCTCGCCAACGCCGTCCGCAGGAATCGTGAACGTGACAGAAAGGGGGCCGGGAGCGCCCGCCCGGACGGACTGCAACTGGTTGAGGGCGGTGTTGCTGGAGTTGGCGATGCCGACGCGCGCGTACGTAAAGCTCGACGCGGAGAGAGTCGTCGTCGTCGGGGGGATCCCTTGCAGGTCGATGGCCGCTTGTTGCGATGTCATCGTTGCGGTGCCATTGGAGAAGCCTGGGGCAGTCACCGTGACCACGGCCCGTACGGTATCGGTTGTTCGGCCTTCGAGCCCCTGCACGTAGAACCCGACGGTCTGCGTCCCGTCCGCAACCGGTATCGAGATCGTCTGTTGCCCGGCCGTGACGTTGTCCGGTGACAGCAGGAGCGCAGGATCGGCACTCGACAACTGCACGTTGATGTTGCCGTGATTCGCCGCACCGAGCGTGAAGCTCGTATTCACCTGCAACCCGCTGCCGACCGTCACCTGCCCCACACTGATCGTGGGCACGGGATTCACGGTTACGGTGATGCTGTCCGGCTGCAGGTTGGTCGCCTGTGCGAACAGTTTCGTCGTGCACGGCAGCGACGCCGATCCCCCATAGACGAGGTTCGATGTCGTACTCACGAGTCCCGTCGGGATCGTAGCCGCGGCGGCGCTCACGCATGTCGGGTCATTCGCCGTGAACGCAACGTTGATCCCCGGCGCCGGCGCTGCGGCCGGCACGCCGTTGCTGACGAAGTTGATCGAGATCGACGTCCCGAAACTGGCGTTCAGCGACGTCGACGTTTGCGTGATATCGAGCGACGCCGTCGTAGCAGCGTTCGTGACGCCGTCGATGTAAGCCGCGTTGTGCACGGTGATCGTCGCCGGCCCGGGGAGCACCCCGTTGAGCGTGGCGTTCACCGTCTGGCCGCCAGCCGGAATCGTCACGGGCGACGACGCGACGCTGACGAAGCCGGGAGCGCTGCTCACGACCGTGAATGTCACGCCACCCGCGGGCGCCGGCGCCGGGAGCTGGATCGGCAGCGATGCCGTCTGGCCGTACGGAACGTTCAGTGTCGGTGGGACGCTGATATTCCGGTTCTGCACCACGACGGTCAGCGTACCGTCGTTGAACCCGCTCGATGTCGCGGTCAGCGTGTTCTGACCCGCCGCAACGCCCGTCACGTTCACGCTGTCGCGCGTCTTCCCCTGCGGAATCGTGAGCGAAGTCGGGGCAACGGTGAAGACCGACTGGTCTCCGCTTACGAGCGTGATTGACGTGCCGCCGGCGGGTGCCGCCTGGTTGATGTCGACGTAGATCTTGGTCGATAAGCCGATGCCCACGCCCGGGACCCCCGCGAACGACAGACTGATCGCCGGCGTCCCGATTGTCGCGGTCGCCGAGAAGCTCGCCGGCGTCAGCGCACCGACCGTCGCGGTCGCCGTTTGCGACGGCGCCGAGGGGCCGAGCGTCCAGGTCGCCTGCGCCTGTCCGTTGACCCCAGTCGGGCCCGAGGGCGGCGCGAGCGAGCC
>CAZXKN010000197.1:0-14815 GCA_964641815.1 uncultured Gemmatimonadaceae bacterium
CGTGTTCCAGCAGTACCACCTGCTCGACGACCTCACCGTCGCCGAGAACCTCGACATTCCCCTGTCCTACCGCGACATCAAGAAGGGCGAGCGCCAGGCGATCGTAGCCGACACGCTCGACCGCTTCGGCATGGTCGCGAAGAAAGATCTCTATCCGCGGCAGCTCTCCGGTGGCCAGCAGCAGCTCGTTGCCGTGGCGCGCGCGGTGATTCACAAGCCGTCGTTGCTGCTCGCCGATGAACCCACGGGGAATCTCCACTCCGAGCAGGGCCGCGAGATCATGGAGCTGTTCAAGAAGCTCAACGCCGGCGGCACGACGATCGTGCAGGTGACGCATTCCGAAGTGAACGCCGGCTACGGAAATCGCGTGGTGCAGCTGAAGGATGGATGGATAGTCAAATGAAGCGTCATCGGTTGTCGGTAGTCGGTACCTGCGTCTACCGATGACCGATTACCGACGACGCATTTGAGGATCGCCAATGGACACTCTGCTCCAAGACCTCCGCCACGCCGTTCGCTCGCTGCGCGGGAGTCCCGGCTTCACCCTCGTCGCCGTCGTCACGCTGGCGCTCGGGATCGGTGCGAACACCGCGATTTTCTCGGTCGTCAACGGCGTGCTGCTGGCGCCGCTGCCGTATCGCGAGCCGGCCCGGCTCGTCACGGTGAACCACTTCTATCCGTCGCTCAACAACCTGCGCGCGCCGGTCTCGGTCCCGGGGTTCCGCGACTACTCGGCCCGCTCCGACCTGTTCACCAGCGCGGCGGTGGAAAACGGCATCGCCATGAATCTGACGGGAGGCGCCGAGCCGGAGCGCGTCAACGTCTCGAAGGTGAGCGGGCAGTACTTCTCGACGCTGGGCGTTCCGGCGGCGGTGGGGCGGACGCTGCAGCCCGATGAAGCGGAGGCCGGCAAGGATCACGTCGTCGTACTGACGTGGGGCTACTGGCAGAGCCACTTCGGCGGCGACAAGAGCGCAGTGGGCCGCAAGGTGACGCTCGACAACCAGGACTATCAGATCGTGGGCGTCATGCCCGCGAGCTTCCGCGACTTCTTTGCGCGCCGCACCGATCTCTTCATGCCGATCGTGTTCACGCCGGACCAGTTCGCCGACAACCGCCGCACCAACGAATTCCTGCCGTTCATCGGCCGCCTCGCCCCGGGGGTGACGCTCGAGCGCGCGCAGTCCGAGCTGCACACGCTGGCGGTGCAGCTGCGCACCACCTACACGCAGAGCTATTCCCCCGACTGGGACCTCAAGGTCACCGCTCTCGCCGACGAAGCGTCGCGTGGCGTGCGCTCCGGCCTCCTGATCCTGCTCGGCGCCGTCGCGTTCGTGCTGCTGATCGCCTGCGCCAACGTGGCCAACCTGCAATTGGCCCGCACCGCCGCGAAGGCGCGCGACATCGCCGTGCGCGTGGCGCTCGGGGCGTCGCCGCGGCGGCTGATGCGCTACCTCCTGACCGAGAGCGTCGTGCTGGCACTCGCCGGCGGAGTCGTCGGGGTGGTGCTCGCCCTGTGGGGCGTCCCCGCGCTGCTGTCGCTCAACGGCGGCAATCTTCCCGCCACGGCGCATGTCGGCATAGACATCCGCGTGCTCTGGTTCGCGCTCCTGGTCTCGCTCGCCACCGGGCTGCTGTTCGGGCTCGCCCCGGCGCTGCAGATGGCGCGCACCGATCTGCATGAATCGTTGAAGGAAGGGGGACGCTCGGTGGGGCACCGCTCGAGCCTGGCGCTGCGGCGCGGGCTCGTCGTCTCGACGGTGGCGCTCGCACTGACGCTCCTGATCGGGGCGGGTCTCCTGATCCGCAGCTTCGCGCGCGTGGTGGGCGTCGATCCGGGATTCCAGGCGGCCAACCTGCTGGTGTTCAACGTGTCGCTGCCGCAGGCCAGGTACCCGAACGACACGGTGCGGGATCAGGTGCTGCTGCGGATCAACGAGGCCCTCAACACGACTCCCGGCGTCGTGAGTGCGGGCGGCACGAGCAACATCCCGTTCGGCGGCAACTGGTCGACCGCCAGCTTCAACGTCGAAGGCTACCAGGTCCCCGCCAACACGCCGAGTCCCTGGGGCGACATGCGTCTCGTGACGCCGACGTACTTCGCCACGTTGCGCGCCCCGCTGCTCGCGGGACGACAGTTCACGGCGGCGGATCGCGCCGGCGCACCGGCGGTGTGCATCGTGGACGAGGAGCTGGTGCACCGCTACTGGCCGAACACCGATCCCCTCGGCAAACGCATCACGTTCAACAACCTCACCGACTCGTCGATCCAGTGGATCCAGGTGGTGGGCGTCGTGGCGCACCTGGCCCACGAGGGCCTCGACGCGCAGAAGCGCGTCCAGGTCTACTTCCCGCTGGCCCAGAACGGGCTGCCGTTCCTCGGGTACGTCGTGCGCACGGCGGGCGATCCCCTGGCGGCGCTGCCCAGTGTGCGCGCGGCGGTGCGCTCGGTCGATCCCGAGCTGCCGCTCGCCAACGTGAACACGATGGAGCAGCTGATCGAGGACTCCACCGGCCAGCGCCGCTTCGCGATGCTGCTGTTGATCGGATTCTCGCTGCTGGCGATGACGCTGGCGTCGATCGGCCTCTACGGGGTGATGAGCTACACCGTGTCGCAGCGCTCCCGCGAGCTCGGCGTGCGCCTCGCGCTCGGTGCCGATTCCCGTGAGGTCCTGGGACTCGTGCTGGCGCAGGGACTGCGGCTCGCGCTCGCCGGCGTGGTGATCGGTCTCGTGGCGGCGTTCGGGGTGACGCGGGTGATGAAGAACATGTTGTTCGGCCTGAGCAGCACCGATCCCCTCACGTTCGTGACGCTCTCGCTGCTGCTCGTCCTGGTGGCGCTCGTGGCGAGTTACCTGCCGGCGCTGCGCGCGACACGGGTGGATCCGGTGGTGGCGCTGCGGACTGAATAGCTCTCAGCTGTCAGCCTTCACCTTTCAGCGAAACCACAGGCTGATTGGTTTGGCTGACGGCTGATAGCTGACGGCTGACGGCTGGAGGGTTCAATGGACGCCCTGTTCCAAGATCTCAAATACGCGGCCCGCACCCTCGCCAAGAGCCCCGGGTTCACCCTGGGGGTCGTGCTGACGCTCGGGCTCGGCATCGGCGCCAATGTCACGATGTTCTCGGTGGTGGACCGCATGTTGTTCCGCCCGCCGCCCTTGCTGCGCGATCCGGGCCGCACCCACCGTGTGTACCTCGTGACCGACTACCAGGGGCGCCCGTTCGCCTCGGGAACGGTACAGTACCCGCGATATCAGGACCTGACGAGCTGGACCACGTCGTTCGCCCGGACCGCGGTGTTCACCGAGGAGGATCTGGCGATCGGGGTCGGGGCCGACGCACGCGAAATGCGAGTCGGGATCGTCAGCGCGAGCTTCTTCGGCTTCTTCGACGCGCCTCCGGCGAGCGGTCGCTATTTCACCGCGGCCGAAGACACGCCGCCCAGCGGCGCCGCGGTCGCCGTGCTCGGGTACGGTTACTGGCAGACGAATTATGCCGGCCGCGCAAACGTGCTCGGCACCACCCTGCAGATCGGCCCCACCACCTACACGATCATCGGCGTCGCCCCGAAGGGCTTCGTCGGCCTCTGGCCGAACCAGCAGCCGATCGCGTTCATCCCGATCACGAGCTATGCGGCGGCGATCTCGACGGGGAAACGCTTCGGCAACGAGAGCTGGTGGACGACCTACACCTGGCGCTGGGCGTCGATGCTGGTGCAGTCGAAGCCAGGAGTCAGCGCCGCCGCCGCGAACGCCGACCTGACCAACGCCTTCCTCAGGAGCTACGTCGCACAGCTGCCCGCCGCACGCGGACTGCCCCGCCCCGAGGAAGCGCGCCCCCGCGCGATCGCCGCCTCGGTACTGAGCGAGCGCGGACCGAACGAATCGAGCTTCGCGAAAGTCGCCACCTGGGTGGGCGGGGTCGCCGTGATCGTGTTCCTCATCGCCTGTGCCAACGTCGCGAACCTGCTGCTCGTGCGGTCGTTCCAGCGCCGCCGCGAGATCGCGATCCGTCTCGCGCTCGGCGTGAGCCGCGGGCGACTCCTGTCGCAGCTCCTCACCGAGAGCTTGCTCCTCGCCGTCCTGGGCGGAGCGGTGGGGATCGTGCTGGCGGATTGGGGTGGTGCCTGGCTGCGCCTCGGATTCCTGCCGCGCTCCGCCGCGGCGAGCGTCGTAAACGACCCCCGCACGCTGTTCTTCGCGGGATCGGTGGCGCTGGCCGCCGGGCTGCTCACCGGCCTGGCGCCCGCGCTGCAGCTCGGTCGCGGCCTGCTGAGCGACCTGCGAGCCGGTGCGCGCGACGTCGCCTACCGACGCTCGCGCACCCGGCGCGCCTTGCTGGTACTGCAGGGCGCGCTGTCGGTCGTGCTGCTCGTCGGCGCGGGTCTCTTCGTGCGCAGCCTGCAACACGTCCGCGATGTCCCGCTGGGATATGACGCCGATCGAGTGCTGCTGGTCGAGCTGAACGGGCGCGGCGAGTCACTCGACAGTGCGCGCATGGTCGCGCTGCGCCACGAGCTGCTGGCGACGGCCCAAGCGATCCCCGGGGTCGAGCGGGCGGCGCTGCAGCTGACGACGCCGTTCTGGAGCAGCTGGGACGTCCCGCTCTTCGTCGCCGGCATCGACTCAGTGAGCCGGTTGGGGGAATTCGATCTCAACGCCGTGAGCCCCGACTACTTCGCCGCGATGGGGACGCGGATCGTGCGCGGCCGCGGCATCGGGGCCGAGGATTCGCACAATGCGCCGCCCGTCATGGTCGTGAGCGAGGCGATGGCTCGGGCGCTCTTCCCCGGCCGCGATCCGATCGGAGCGTGCGTCAGGATCAGCGCCTCGTCCGCGCCGTGCACGACGGTCGTGGGCGTCGCCAACAACATCAAGGTGCAGCAGCTGGGGGACGACCCCGCCCTGCTGTACTACCTGCCCGCGGAGCAGTGGCACCCACAGTCGGGCGGGCTGTTCATCAGGACGCGCGGACCCGCCGCCGGCTCCGCCGAGGCGATCCGGCGCGGGTTGCAACGGACGATGCCCGGTGCGTCGTATGTCACCGTCACGCCGCTGAGCGAGATCATCAGCCACGAGACGGAGTCCTGGACGCTCGGGGCCACGATGTTCCTGATCTTCGGGACGTTGGCGCTGATGCTGGCCGCGATCGGCCTCTACAGCGTGGTCGCGTACAGTGTCGCGCAGCGCACCCCCGAGCTCGGCATCCGGACGGCGCTGGGCGCGCAGTTCGGCGACGTCATCCGGCTCGTCCTGGGAGAAGGGATGGCGCTCGGGCTGATCGGCATCGCGATTGGTGTCGCCCTCGCGCTCTTGGGAAGCCGCTGGGTCGGCCCATTGCTCTTCAACGAATCACCACGCGATCCGGTCGTGTTCGGCGGCGTGGCGTTGGTATTGCTCGGCGTCGCCGCCCTGGCGAGCTACATCCCCGCGCTGCGCGCGACGCGGGTGGATCCGGTCGTGGCGCTGCGGACTGAATAGGGGCGTCATCGACGCCTTCAAAGGAGACCCGGATGGATGCGTTGCTGCACGACCTCAAATACACAATCCGCCAGCTCGTCGCGCGCCCCGGCTTCACCGCGGTCGCCGTGCTGACGCTCGCTCTCGGGATCGGGGCCACGACCGCGATCTTCAGCGTCGCCGACGCGGTGTTGCTGCGCCCCCTCCCCTATCCCGACCCCGGGCGGCTCATGGTGTTGTGGGGCGCGCGCGGCACGCAGCGGCCGCTGCTCTTCCCGATCACCGATTTCGTGGATTGGCGCTCCCGCACCCACAGCTTCGTCGACATGGGGATCGCCCGGGTGCAAAGCGTCAACCTCACGGGCAGCGATGCGCCCGACCGCCTCATCGGGAGCTTCGTGACCGCGAGCACGCTGCCGTTGTTCGGCGCGCGCATGGCGGCCGGGCGCTCGTTCACCGAGGAGGAGACCGCCATCGGGGCGGGACAACAGGTCGCGGTCCTGTCGTATGGCGTCTGGCAGGGACGGTTCGGCGGCGCTCCGGACATCATCGGACGCACCGTGATTCTGAATGGCCGCCCGCACGTGGTGATTGGTGTCATGGCTGCCGACTATCACGACCCGTTCGGACCGGTGGACGTCTGGCTGCCGATCACCTCGGCGCCCAATCCCGCCTGGTTCACGCGCGGCCAGGCCGCCGTGTGGGGGGTCGCCCGCCTGAAGCCGGGGATCACGCAGGCCGACGCGCAACGCGATCTCTCAGGGATCGCAGCACAGCTCGCCGCCGAATATCCCGCGACCAACGGCGGTACCGACGCCGTCGTGATGACGTTGCGCGAGTACCTCGTCGGCGGCGCGCGGGCGACGCTCATGATCGTGCTGGCGTTCGTGGGTGTCGTGCTGCTGATCGCCTGCACCAACGTCGCCAACCTGCAGCTGGCGCGGGGGGCGTCGCGCCTGCGGGAGATCTCGGTCCGTACGGCACTCGGCGCCGGCAGGGGCCGACTCGTGCGGCAGCTGCTCACCGAGAGCGTGCTGCTCTCCACCCTCGGTGGTGCCCTGGGGATCGCCCTCGCGTACTGGACGGTGGGGGCGATTGTCGCGGCGGCGCCGGCCAATCTCCCGACGTTCGGGGCCGTGGGCATCAACCTGCGCGTGCTCGCCTTCTCGACCGCCGTGACCGTGCTGAGCGGCCTGCTGTTCGGGATCGCCCCGGCGCTGCACGGCACGCGCGTCGACCTGGCAGCGGCGCTCACGCAACGGGCGGCCGACGGCGGGCGCGGCGGTCGGCTCGACCTGCGCCAGGTGTTCGTCGCGGTCGAGATGGCGCTCTGCATCGTGCTGCTCGTCGGCGCGGGACTGTTGACGCGCACGCTCGCCGCGCTGCGGCACGTGGATCCGGGATTCCAACCCGATCGCCTGCTCACCGCCGAGTTCCGTCTTCCCGCCGTCAAGTACGACACGCCGGAGAAGATCAATCAGTTCATGACGAGCGCGCTGGCGGCGGTCCGTGCGGTCCCGGGGGTGCGGCAGGCCGCCTTCATCAACGCCCTCCCCCTCTCGGGAAACTGGGGAGGTGTCCAGTTCGCCGCGCTCGATCATCCCGAGTTGAACTCCACCACGGCACCCTTCGCGCAAGCGAACGCCATGAGCGACGGGGCGTTCGCGACGATGGGGATCCCGCTCCAGGGACGCGACTTCGACGCTCGCGACCGCGCTGGCGTGCCGCTCGTGGTCATCGTCAACGAGGAATTGGCGCGGCGCACGTGGCCGGGGAAATCGGCGATCGGGCAACGGCTCCGGGTGATCGGCCCCCCCGACACGACGGCAACGGTGATCGGCGTGGCGGGAGACGTGAAGCAGGTCACGTTGAGTGAGGCCGCCACACCCCAGATCTACCAGCCGATGCTGCAGGCGGCAGGAATCTTCAACACCATCGCCGCCCGCACCGACGGCGATCCCGATGCACTCAACAGTGCGGTGCGTGCCGCCATCTGGTCGGTCGATCCCGATCAGCCGGTGTGGAAGATGCGCTCGATGGCCTCGCTCGTGCGGCGCGACTTCGCGGCGCCCCAGTTCACCATGGCGCTGACGCTGGCGTTCGCGCTGATCGCGCTGTTGCTCGCCGCCGTCGGCGTGTACGGCACCATGTCCTATGCGGTGGTGCAGCGGACCCGGGAGGTCGGGATCCGCATGGCGCTGGGCGCGCGGCGGGAGGAGGTGGTGCGGCTCGTGCTGCGGCGCGGGCTCGGGGTGATCGCGATTGCGCTGGCGGTCGGTCTCGCCGCGGCGCTGGGCCTGGCGCCGTTGCTGCGCCGCCAATTGTTCGGCGTCGTGCCGCTCGATCCCATCACGTTCCTCGCCGTGCCGCTCGTGCTGACGGGGGTGGCGCTCGCGGCGTGTTACGTGCCGGCGCGTCGGGCGGCGCTGGTGGATCCGGTGGTGGCGTTGCGAACGGAATAGCGGCGTGGTCGGTCATCGGGAATCGGTGTTGCCTTTACTGACGACCGATGACCCGAGAACGCATTGACGAGAGGTTCACATGGACGGATTGCTGCAAGATCTCCGACACGCCCTCCGCCGCCTCGGCCATAGCCCCGGCTTCACGCTCGCGGCGGTGGTGACGCTCGCGCTCGGGATCGGGGCGACGACCGCGATCTTCAGCGTCGTCGACGCGGTGCTGTTGCGCCCGCTGACGTACGGCGACCCGAATCGCCTGGTCCTCGTGTGGGAGCGGTTCGGCGCCCGCAACCAGGATCGCAATGTCGTCAATCCCGCCAACTATCTCGACTGGCGCGACCGCGCGACGAGCTTCTCCGATCTCGCCGCCTTCGGGTGGGCGCAAGAGACGTTCACCGGTGACGTACCGGAGCTGGTCCAAGGACGGACGGTGACGCCAAACTTCTTCCGCACCGTCGGGCTCACGCCGCTGCTCGGCCGCACGTTCACTCGGGCCGAAGCCGACTCCGGAGGCCCGAACGTCATCGTGCTGAGCTACGGCTTGTGGCGCCGCCGGTTCGGCAGCGACTCCGCCATCGTGGGACGGTCCGTGCCCGTTGCCGGCGGCAGCGCGCTTGTGCTCGGCGTGATGCCTCCGGCGCTGCGGCCGATGCCCTGGGGGACGGAGGAGTATTGGGCGCCGCTGCGCCTCAACGAGAGCAACCGCGCGCGCGGCGGTCGCTACCTCATGGTGGTCGGTCGCTTGAAGCCCGGCGCGACCCAGACGGGGGCACAGGCAGAGATGGACGTCATCACCCGGAGCCTGCAGCAGGAGTACCCCGGCTTTGATACCGGGTGGACGGCAAACGTCGTCACCTTGACCGAGCAGGTGGTGGGTTCCGCGCGGCAAGCGTTGGTCGTGGTGCTCGGCGCGGTGATCCTCGTGCTGCTCATCGCCGCGGCGAACGTGGGGAACCTCGTGCTGGCGCGTGTCGAGGCGCGGCAGCGCGAGCTCGCCGTGCGCACGGCGCTGGGAGCGTCGCGAGCACGGCTCGTGAGTCAGTGGCTCGCGGAGAGCGCGCTGCTCGCGATCGTCGGTGGGGCGGCCGGTGTGCTGCTCGCAAGCTGGGGCGTGGAGCTGCTGGTGAAACTCGCGCCACCCTACGTCCCGCGTCTCGCCGAGATCGCGGTGGATACCCGGGTGCTCGGCGTCGCCACGTTGGTGTCGATCGTCGTGGGCATCGGCGCGGGGCTTCCGGCGGCGCTCGGCATCACGACACAGGGGCTCGCGGTGGGACTCAGGAGTGAGAGTGGTCGGACCACCACGGACCGAGCCACGCGTCGCTGGCGGGATGGTCTCGTCGTGGTGCAGGTGTCGCTGGCCCTGGTGCTGCTCTCCGGAGCGGGGCTCCTGATTCGCTCGCTGCAGCGCCTGTCGGCGATCTCGCCGGGATTCGATATCGCCCACCTCACGACGATGGCGATCGATCTGCCGCAGACCACGTACGCCGACGGTGCGAAGCAGACGGGCTTCTATCAGCAGCTCAGCGACCGCATCGGCGGCATGCCCGGCGTCTCGGGCGTGGGCGCCATCAGCCTGATCCCGCTCGTCCCCCAGGGCGCGGCGACGCGCTTCACCGTGGTGGGACGCCCTGAGCCGAAGGCGGGGGAATGGACCAGCGCCGACATCCGTATTGCCGACCCCGGCTATTTCGCCGCCATGCGCGTACCGCTGGTGCGGGGGCGCGCCTTCACCGCCGCCGACCGGGCCGACGCGCCGCCGGTGATCGTCGTCAACGAGACGATGGCGCGGAAATTCTTCCCCGGGCAGGACGCGGTCGGCGAACGGTTACAGGTGAACTGGACCGATCCCAAATCGCATCCGGAGATCATCGGTGTTGTGGGAGACGTCCGCACGAGCGCACTCGACGCCGACATCCGGCCGATGATCTACTACCCGTTTGCCCAGGCGCCGACGGGATCCATGACGCTGGCGATCCGTCACAGCGGCGATCCGGGTCCGCTCGCTGCGTCGGTACGCGCGGCGGTGCGCGATCTTGATCACGACGTGCCGCTTACCGACGTCGCCTCGATGACCACGCGCCTCGCCCGCTCGATGTCCGACCGGCGCTATCCAATGCTGCTGTTGTCGGGATTCGCCGCGCTCGCGGTCGTGCTGGCCGCGGTCGGGCTGTATGGGCTGCTGTCGTACGTCGTATCGCGGCGCACGCGGGAGATCGGCGTGCGCATGGCGCTGGGAGCCGATCGGGGAGCCGTGCTGGGTCTGGTGCTGCGGGACGGGGTGCGCCTGACGCTGATCGGTGCCGCTATCGGCGCCATCGCGAGCAGCGTCGCTGCGCGGGCCCTGGGGCATCTGTTATACGGGGTCGGACCGACCGACCCGCTGACCTTCGCGGCCGTCGGGCTGCTGCTCGTGGCCGTCGCGCTCGTCGCGAGCTACCTCCCGGCGGCCCGGGCGACACGGGTGGATCCGGTGGAGGCGTTGCGAACTGAATAGGTGCTGGGTGTTAGGTGGTTGGTGTCAGGTCATCTCGGACACCTACCACCTGCTCCCTGACACCTGATACCTGTGAGGAACTAATGGAAGCTCTGCTCCAAGATCTCAAACTCGCGCTCCGCCAGCTCGCCAAGAGCCCGGGGTTCACCGCCGTCGCGGTGCTGACGCTCGCGCTCGGCATCGGGGCCAACACCGCGATCTTCAGTGCGGTGGACGCCGTGCTGCTCCGGCCGTTGCCCTATCCCCAATCGGATCGGCTCGTGGATCTGTCCGCCTCGAATACAGAGCCCGTCCGGTTCGCCATCTCCTATCCCGACCTGCTCGACTTTCGCGCCTTGACGCACGACTTCACAGGCGTCGCGGGATACAGCTCGCAGCGCTACAACCTGACCGGCGCCGGCGACCCACGCGAAGTGCAGGCGGCGTTCGCCACCGCCGACCTGTTCGACGTCCTGGGGGTGCATCCCATCATCGGCCACGCGTTCACACCGCAACAGGACAACGAGCCCGTCGCGTTGTTGAGCTACGCTCTCTGGGCACAGAGCTTCGGCCGCGATCCCGCGGTATTGGGCAAGGCGATCGCGCTCGACGGTAGGAGCTACACGATCATCGGGGTGATGCCCGCGGGGTTCCATTTCCCGACCGATGGCGTCGAAGTGTGGACGCCGATCGGGGGTATTCGGGCGGTCGCGCCACAGGCGCTGACAACGCGTGAGCTGCGTGCCCTGAACGGCGTCGGGCGCCTGAGGCCGACGGTGACGGTGGCCCAGGCACAGCGCGACCTCGACGTGCTGGCCAAGCGGCTGCAGGCCGAGCAGGCGAACGACTCCACTCCGCAACGCATCATCGCGATCGGCCCGGGGCCTGGTGGGCCCCGTGGCGGGGGTGGTCCGCGGATCAGTGCCGGTGGGTTCGACCAGATCCAGTTCAGTGCGGTGCTGCTGCGGGACGCCGCGATCGGTGATGTGAGCGGCCGGCTCTGGGTGCTGCTGGGTGCCGTGGGCCTCGTGCTGCTGATCGCGTGCGCCAACGCCGCCAATCTCTTGCTGGCGCGCGCCGCGACGCGGGGGCGGGAAATGGCCATCCGCCGGGCGCTCGGTGCGGGCCGCGGGCGTTTGATCCGGCAGCTCCTGACCGAGAGCGTCGTGCTCGCGGTCTCGGGCGCGGGACTGGGTCTCGTCGTGTCGAAGTGGGGACTCGACGCGCTGCTCGCGTTGTGGCCGCGCGCCCTGCCCCGCAGCCAGGAGGTCGGCCTGCATCTCGGCGTGCTGGCGTTCACCGCCGTGCTGGCGATGGTGACCGGGATCGCGTTCGGTCTGGCGCCGGCGTTGCGCGCCACCGCCTCTGGAATCGAGGAGGGACTGCGACAGGACAGCGCCGGAAGTACCGGGGGTCGTCGTCAACGGCTCCAGCATGCCCTCGTCGTCGTCGAGATGGCGCTCGCACTCGTGCTGCTCGTGGGCGCGGGCCTCCTGGCGCGGAGCTTCGCCGCGCTCAACGCCGTGAGCCCGGGGTTCGATACGCGCGACGTGCTCGCGGGGCGGATTCGGTTGACGCCGTCGCGCTACCCGACGTCACCGCAGCAGAAGACGTTCTTCGAGACGGTGCAGAGTGCCCTCGCCGGACGCAGCGACGTCGCCGGGGTGGCGCTGTCGGAGACGATGCCGTTGTCGGGAGGCATCCGGGTGGTCGCGTTCGACCCGCGTCCGGTCCGGCCCGACTATCCCGAGCCGTATTTCGCGTCGCTCGAGTGTGTCGTGGCGCCGGAGTACTTCAGCACGATGCGCATTCCGATCCGGCGCGGGCGCGGATTCGGACCGGAGGATCGCGCCGGTGGGCCGGCGGTCGCGGTCGTCAGCGCGCGCTTCGCGAGCGAGCTGTGGCCCAACCAGGATCCGATCGGGAAGCAGTTTCCCTTCAGGGGGCCGCGCGAAACCGCCCGGCCGGTGACGGTGATCGGCGTGGTCGATGAGCTGCGCAGCGCGTCGCTCGAGCAACCCAATCCAGCTCCGACGTTGTACCTGTCGTCCGTGCAGGATAGCGGCCAGCCGGAGATGTGGGTGGTGATGCGCTCGGCGCGCGGCGCCCCGCTCGCGCTGGTGGGCGCGTTGAAGGATGCGGTGAAGCTGGCCGACCCCGAGCAGCCGATCGGTGAGCTCGTGAGCCTGGAGCAGCTGATCGGGCGGCAGACGGCGGCGCGGCGCTTCAATACGACGCTACTCGGCATCTTCGCCCTGCTCGCGGTCGGCCTTGCGCTGGTGGGGATCTACGGGGTCACGAGCTACGCGGTGGCGCAGCGGCAGCGCGAGCTGGGGATCCGTTTGGCACTCGGCGCCGGACCGAAGGACGTGATGCGGCTGCTCGTGGGAGAGAGCCTGATGCGGGTCGTGATCGGCGTGATGCTCGGACTCGTGATTGCGCTCGTGGCGAGCCGAGCCCTGGTGTCGATGCTGTATGGAGTGCAGCGTTGGGATCCGGTCACGTTCGCGGGGACGGCACTGTTACTGGGCCTGGTAGCGATCCTGGCCACCTGGCTCCCGGCGCGACGGGCGACGAAGGTCGATCCGATGGTGACACTCAGAACGGAATAGGAGAGGCCGATGCATGTCTTCCTGCTGACAGTCGCGCTGGCAACACAAGCCCAGCAGTCGGATAGCGCCACCTTCATCACGCGCCTTGGCACGGACACCATCGCCGTCGAGCGGTTCACCTTCGACGGCCGGGTGCTCGACGGCGTGAGCGTTACGCGCTCACCCAACGTCTCCGTGCATCGTTATCGTGCGGTGTTTGGTGCCGGCGGCGTCGACAGTCTGACGCTGGCCGAAGGTCCGGCAGGCAGGCCCGCGCGAACGGTGACGACGTATCGCTACAGCGATGACAGCGTGCAGGTCGAGACCCGGCAGGACTCCTCGACCAGACGCCAGAGCAGCGGTGTCCACGGCCGGCCCCTGCCCTTTGCACCGGACGTCCTCGGACCCTGGGAGGTCGCTCTGCAGAGCGCACTCGCTGCCGGCACGGGCGATCCGCAGCTGTCGCTGTTTACCGGCAGCGAGACGATCCGCTACACCGTGCATCGGCTCGGTGCGGACTCGCTGCATCTGGCGATCGAGCATGGTGACTTTGGGCCACTGGTCGCGCGCATGGACGGCGCCGGCCGGTTGCAGTCGCTCGACCTGCGCGCCACGACCGACAAGTTCCTGGCCGAGCGGGTGAGCGGGCTCGACGTGGACAGCATGACGGCGGTGTTCGCCGCGCGAGAGCTCGCGGGCAAAGGATTGGGCAACCTGTCGCCGCGGGACACCACGCGCGCGACCGTCGGCGGCGCCCGCGTGCAGATCGACTACGGACGCCCGCTGCGCCGCGGCCGCGTGATCTTCGGCACCGTCGTTCCGTGGGACACGGTGTGGCGCACGGGAGCCAACCAGGCGACGCAGCTCATCACGGACAAAGACTTGGTGGTGGGCGGTACGGTCGTCCCGGCAGGCACCTACAGTCTTTTCACGATCCCGTCAACCAAAGGCTGGATGCTGATCATCAACAAACAGCATGGCCAGTGGGGCACGGATTACGACGCGAAGCAGGATCTGGCGCGGATCCCGATGCGCCTCCGCACGCTCCCGACTCCCATTGAGCGCTTCACGATCGTGACTCGTGATTCGAACCTGGTGATTTCGTGGGACCAGGCAGAGGCATCCGTCGGCATGAAAGCCCGGTGATAGCTTACTCCAGTGCCATCGCTCCCCACCCGGCTACTGGTCGCCGATGATGATCCAGCGGTTCTGGAAGCCTTGCGACTGCTCCTCAAGGGAGAAGGCTATCAGGTAGAAACTGCCACTTCTCCTGGTGGAGTCCTCGCCGCCGTCGAGTCGCGCGACTTCGACACGCTGCTCATGGACATGAACTACACGCGCGACACCACAGGCGGGATCGAAGGCCTCGACCTCCTGTCGCGCCTCCAAAGCCTCGACGCCACGCTCCCCGTGCTCGTGATGACGGCCTGGGGATCGATCGAAGGCGCCGTCGAAGCGATGCGCCGCGGCGCGCGCGACTACATCGAAAAGCCGTGGGACAACGCGCGCCTGTTGCAGCAGCTGCGTACCCAGATCGAGCTGGGACGCGCCATCCGCATGAGCCAGCGGTTGGAAAGCGAGAACCGCACCCTGCGCCGCGACGGTTCCCCCGAGCTGATCGCTACCTCGCCCGCGATGCAGCCGGTGCTGCGGTTGATGGAGCGGGTCGGACCGTCGGACGCCAACGCCCTGATCACGGGCGAGCACGGCACGGGAAAAGAGGTCGTCGCCCGCCGGCTGCACGCGGCCTCGGCGCGGGCCGGCCGCACCCTCGTCACCGTCAACCTCGGCGGACTCGCCGAAGGGGTGTTCGAGAGCGAGCTGTTC
>CAZXKN010000198.1:0-9007 GCA_964641815.1 uncultured Gemmatimonadaceae bacterium
CAAGTAGCCGCACCCTGGCCGGACGGCCGCCGCTGGGCCGTAGCCCTCACCCACGACCTCGACATCGTGGCACTGTGGCCGGCCTTCACCGCGCTGCGCCTCCTCGAGCTGGGCCGCAAGGGACACTGGCGGCGGGCAGCACAGGCGGCGGGCGAGGCGCTCAAGGCGATCGGCCACGCGCCGGTGGAGCAGGGGACTGCCGCCCTGCTCGCCGCCGAGCGAGCGCGGGCGGTACGGTCGACCTGGTTCATCCTGTGCGGCACGCCCACACTGCAGTCGTTCATTGCCGGTGACCTCACCTACCGACCGGAAGCAGCCGCCACCCGTCGCATTCTCGCGGCCGTGACCAGCGGCGAACACTCGATCGGATTGCACGGCAGCCGGGAGACGGTGTCGAGTGCCGATTGCTTCTCGACCCAGCGCGGCCGACTGCAGGGTCTCACCGGGCAGGCGGTGGACGGCGTGCGACAGCATTTCCTCCGCTTCGATCCGGCGCGAACACCCCAGGCGATGACACAAGCAGGGTTTCGCTACGACTCGACCGTCGGGTTTCCCGATCGCAACGGCTTTCGCACCGGCGTTGCCGACGTCGTGCGCTATGGCGAAACGCTGGACGAGGTGCCGTTCACATGGATGGACCGGGCGCTGAGCAAATACCGCGGCGTCGAAGACCCTGAGGCGTGGATCGACGACGCCCTGGCCCTGGCCCGAGGCTGCCGCGACGTAGAAGGCCTCTGGGTGGGCGTGTGGCATCCCAACCTGACCGATGCGTTTGGTTTCCCCGGGGCTCCGGCCGCGTACCAACGACTGCTCGACGCGCTGCTCGCCGATCGGCCCTTTGTCGGAACGCTGGACGAGATCGTCGACTGGCGCGCCCGGCGCCGCGCGTTGCGGGTCGCGCGCGTGGCCGAAGACGGTCGCTGCGAGCTGTCCGACGCCTCATCCGTGCCGCTCGAGACTGCCCGATGAAGGTGCTGTTCCTCGCCCACTCCTATCCGCGCTTTGCGACCGATCCCGTCGGATCGTTCGTGCTGCGGCTCGCCGTCGCGCTGCGCGATGCGGGGACGGAGGTGCGCGTCATCGCGCCGTCGGCCGAAGGGCTCGCCGGGCGCGAGGAGTACGAGGGTATCGTGGTCGATCGGTTCCGCTATGCCCCGCGGTCGCTCGAAACGCTCGCCTACAGCGGAACGATGCGCGATCAGGTTCGCTCGGGATGGGTTTCGCGCCTCGCGCTGGCCAGCTTCCTCGGCGCCGATCTCTGGAAGACGTTGCGCTCGCGGCGCGACTTCCGCGCCGACCTGGTGCACGCCCATTGGTTCTTCCCGAGCGGGCTGATCGGCACGTGGATGGCGCGGTGGTGGCGGGTCCCACTGGTGACGACGCTGCACGGCTCCGACATCAGCGTCGCGAAGAGCTCCGCCCTGGCCGCCCGGATGTTCCGGCGCGTGATGACCCAGTCCCGCACCGTGACGACCGTGTCGTCCTGGCTGGCGGCCGAGACGCGGGCGCTCGTGCCCGCGGCGCATCCCGTCGTCGCGCCGATGCCGATCAAGCCCGATCTGTTCCACCCTGGAGGATCGCGCGAGCCGGCCAGGCTGTTATTCGTCGGAAAGTTGAACCAGCAGAAGGGTATCGAGTATCTGCTGCGCGCACTGGCGGTGATGCGGTCCCACGCCACCGTCGACGTCATCGTCGGTGTGGGCAGCGCCCCGGAGGATATCGGCAGCCTCGCCCAATCGCTCGGCGTCGCCAACCGGTTGCACTGGCTGCCGCTGTTGCCGCAAGCGAAGCTCGCCGAGTACTACCGCAGCTGCACGGCACTCATCATGCCCGCGGTCGACGAAGGGCTGGGCCTCGTGGCCGCGGAGGCGCTGTTGTGCGAGACCCCCGTGATCGCCTTCGCGTCGGGAGGACTGACCGATCTGATTCGTAACGGGGAAACCGGAGTGCTCGTCCCGACCGGTGACGTGACCGCGCTCGCCCGCGCGATCGACGACCTGCTCAGCCGGGCCGACCGCGGGGCCGCGCTGGGCGTCGCCGGACGCCGCGCCACCCTCGCCGCCTTCGGCCCGCAGGCCGTGGCGGCGCGCTACGCCGCCCTGTACCGGGAAGCGGGGACGTCCCGTGTCGCGTAAGCAGCTCTGGACCCTGCTTCAGGTGGTGTTCGTCGCCCTGGCGCTGTGGTTCGCCGGGCGGGCCCTCGCGGGGCAGTGGCAAGGGGTCCGGGAGAAGCTCGCTGACACGCACCCGAACTGGGGTCTCGTCACGCTGTCGGTGCTGCTGGTGCTGCTCGACTACGGCCTCCTGATCCAGGTATGGCGCGCCATGCTGACGGCGTGGGGGGAGGGCGGGAAGCTCTCGCTCAAGGAGGCGGCGCGGATCTGGTTCGTGTCGAACCTCGGGCGCTACGTCCCGGGGAAAGTGTGGCAGATCGCGACGATGGCGGTGATGGCCCAGCGGCGCGGCGTTTCGCCCGTGGCGGCTACGGGTGCGTCGCTGGTGGTGAACCTGGCGAACATTGCCTCCGGGTTCGTGGTCGTGCTGGCGACTGGCGCCGCGGTATTCCGGTCGTTCAGTGACGCGGGGCCCCACACCGGAGTCGTCGTAGCCGTAATCCTCGGGGCAGGGTTGCTCGCCCTGCCGCTGGGGTTCCGCTTCGCCGCGCCGCTCGTCGCTCGACTGACGCGCGACCGGATTCAGCTCCCGGCAATCCCGGCCCAGGCGATTTGGCTCGCCGCACTGGGGACCGCGGCGGCGTGGGTGGTGTACGGCATCGCGTTTCAGTGGTTCAGCACGGCGCTGGTGCACCCCGTAACTGGCGGGGCGGCATTGTACGTCGCAGCTTTCACGGGCTCGTATCTCGTCGGGTACCTGGCCGTGTTCGCTCCGGGGGGCATCGTCGTCCGTGAGCTCATGCTTGCCGCCTCCCTGACGAGCCTCGGCCTCATGACCGCCCCTGAGGCAGCGCTCGTCGCCATCGCCTCGCGGCTCTGGCTCACGGCAGTCGAGATCACTCCCGGCCTCCTGTTCCTGCTCATTCCCGGAGCCCGCTCCTGACGCCTCCAACGTTCACTCCGAAGCGCCCCAACCTCACCGCGTTCGCGTTCTGCTGCCTGTGGATCGCGATGCTCTCGATCCCGATGTGGAGCGGACATTATCTGGCGGGGCAGCACAGCGACCAATTCGCGACGGGATACGCGTTCCGCTGGTGGGGCGCCCACCAGATCGCCACCACCCACAGCATTCCCTTGTGGAACCCCTACGCGTTCGTGGGATTTCCGACGGTGGCGGGATTCGGCGACCTGTTCTATCCGGCGAGTCTCTTGCGACTCGTGCTCCCGACGGCGCTCGCGATCGATCTCGAGTTCGTGCTGCATTACATCCTGGCGGGGTTCGCGCTCTACCTGCTGCTCCGGATGCTCAATTTCTCCTGGACCGCCGCGATCACCGGTGGCACTGCCTACCAGCTGAGCGGGGTCGTGGTTTCGCTCGTCAGTCCGGGACACGACGGCAAGCTGTTCGTCACGTCGCTGCTGCCCGTCATGCTGATCGGCCTGGTGCTCGGCATCCGGCGCCGGCGCTGGGAAGGGTTCGCGCTCTCGGGGCTCGCGGTCGGCCTGGCGCTGCTCTCGCCCCAGTACCAGATGACGCAGTACGCGCTGGTGGCGTCGGGGCTGTTCGCGCTGTATCTGGCGTTCGGAGAACCGGAGGGCCTGACGCCGCGCCAGCGCTGGCTGGCACTCGCGGGGGCAGCGGGAGCCGTGGTGCTGGGGTTCGGCATCTCGATGATTCAGGTGCTGCCGTTCTTCCACAACATCCCGCTCTCGCCTCGCGCCGAGGCGGGAGGGTACGAGTACTCCGCGTCGTATGGACTGCCGTGGAGTCACTTCCCGGAGCTCTTCGTATCCGGCTTCGCCGGTCATTATGAGACGTACTGGGGCCCAAACGGCATCAAGTTCCACAGCGAGTATCTCGGCCTGCCCGTGCTCGGCCTCGCGGCGCTGGGGATGGGGACGTCGCGGCGGACTCTGCGGTGGTGGATGCTGGGAATCGGTCTCTTGTTTCTGCTCGTCGCCCTGGGCGACAGCACGCCGTTCTACCGAGTCTGGTATGCGTTGGTGCCCTACGTCAACAAGACGCGTGCGCCCGGGATGGCGCTGTACGTCGTCTCACTCGCCGCGGCGGTCTTTGCGGCGATGGGTGTGGAACGACTGGAACGCGGGGAAGGGAAGCAGGCCCTGCAGATCGCCCTCGGGGTCGGGGCACTAGGGGCGGTCCTGTCTGCCACGGGCGTCTTCGGAGCGATGGCGGAAAGCATGGCCCGCGGTATGGGGACGGCCGGGGTCGACGCCGTACAGAGGGCAAGCGCAGCGGGGGATGGGATCCGGATCGGGGCGCTAGGCAGCACGGTCGCGCTCGCCGTCATTGCCGGACTCGGTCTCGCGTTCCTCGCGGGACGCGTGCAGGGCCCGGCGTTCTGCCTGATCCTGGTGACGCTCGTCGGCGCCGATCTCTCCCGGGCGGGGCAGCCGTTCTGGAACTGGAGCCAGCCGGAGAAGGAGAACTTCCGGCCCGACGCGATCACGCAGCGCATTCAGTCGACGCCACAGCCGGCACGAGTGCTGAACGTGGACGGCTACGAGCAATACCGCCAGATGACGCTCATGCGATTCGAGATCCCGCAAGTCCTCGGCGGCGCCAGTAGCGTGGAATTGCGAAGCTTCGACGAATTGATGGGTCTCCAGGGAGCCGCGCAGTTCTCCAATTGGGGTCACGTGCACCTCTGGGAGCTCCTGGCAATCCGCTTCGTCATCCTGCCCGATACGCAGCCCATTCCGGGGTACCACGAGGTGCTGGGACCGGTGACGACGGGAGCCGGGCTGACCGCTTACCTCTACGAAGCCGACACGGCCCCCCCATACCTTCGGGTCGTACCCGCCGCGGCGAAGGTCGACAGCGGCCAGGTCGTGCCCACGCTGATCGATCCACGGCTCGATTTCAGCCGCCTCGTGCTGTTCGACCAGACGGAGGCGATCAACCCGCTTCCGGTGACCGAAATGCCGGCTCGCAGTCCCGCGCACGCGACCTTCACCCATTGGTCCCCGGGGCGCATGTCGATCGCCATCGATCCCGCTCCGCCACAGGACAGCTATCTGCTGATCGCCGAGAACTGGTATCCTGACTGGCACGCCACGGTGGACGGGCAGCCGACCACGGCGCTGCGCGGCGACCAGACGTTCCTCACGGTGCCGGTGAAGGCGGGCGCCCGGCAGGTGGAGCTCCAGTTCTCCTCGAGGTACTTCGCCCTCGGGAAGCTCATCACGATGGCCTCATTGCTCCTGCTGCTGGCCTGGGCGGGGGTGGCCGTCTGGTGGAGGAGGGCCCACCAGGGTGGCTGAACGGGCACTGGTCGTCATTCCGACATACAACGAGGCCGCCAACCTCCCGCAGCTCGTTCCTCAAGTCCTGGCGCAGGATTCCCGGCTCGAGGTGCTCGTGGTGGACGACGCCTCGCCCGACGGCACCGGGCAGCTCGCCGACGGCCTGGCGCAGCGCGAACCCAGGGTTCACGTGCTGCACCGGGAAGGGAAGCTCGGGCTCGGCACGGCCTATATCGTGGGATTCCGCTGGGCGCTGGAGCACGGCTACGACTACGTGTTCGAAATGGATGCCGACTTCTCCCACGACCCGGCGCACCTCAAGGAGTTTCTCAAGGCGGCCGCGACGGCCGACCTGGTGCTCGGCTCCCGCTATCTCGGGGGGAGAGTGACGGTCGTCAACTGGCCGATCGCGCGCCTCATGTTATCCTACTGGGCCAACGTGTACGCGCGGTGGGTGACTGGCTTGCGCATCTGGGACCTCACCGGCGGCTTCAAGTGCTTTCGCACGAAAGTTCTGCAAGCGATTGATCTGTCACAAGTTCGGTCGAATGGATATGCCTTTCAAATAGAGATGAGTGTACGGGCATGGCGAAAAGGGTTCAGGCTGGCGGAAGTTCCCATCGTGTTCGTAGATCGCACCGAGGGGCAAAGCAAGATGAATCGCCGGATCGTGCGCGAGGCGATCTGGATCGTGCCGCGCCTGCGACTCATGGCCTGGTTCGGCCGGATCTAGTCGGGCTCCCGATCTACAAGATGACGGGGTCGGGCAACGACTTCGTCATGGTGGACGGCCGCAACACGAGCCCCGAGCAGTGGACTCCCGACGACATCCGCGGTATTTGCGCCCGCGGTATTGGTATCGGCGCCGACGGCCTCGTCGTCGTCGCTCCGGGGAGCTCGGCAGGCTCCGCCCGCATGACCTACTTCAACAACGACGGCTCGCGGGCAGCCATGTGCGGCAACGCCGCGCTCTGCAGCACGCGCCTGGCGGCCCTCCTGGGGCTCGCACCCGAGCGGATGCGCCTCGAAACCGATGCCGGGACCTACGACAGCCGGGCTCTGGGGGGCGCCGACCGCGCCGAGCTGCACCTGGACACAGTGCCGGCGCCGACCGCGCCGCACATCACGCTCGCGAACGGCGAATCGCGCCTCGGTTTTGCCACGGTAGGCGTCCCGCATCTCGTAGTCGTGGTCGACGACTTGGATGCCGTGGACCTGGTGCGCCGCGGCCGGGCGCTGCGCCACGATCCAGCACTGGGCACGGCCGGCGCCAACGTCAACTTCATCGCACCTGCCGATCGCAGGGGCGCCTGGGCGATGCGCACGTACGAGCGCGGCATCGAAGCCGAGACGTTGGCGTGCGGTACGGGGGCCGTGGCGGCCGCCTGCATGCTGCGGGAATGGCGCCTGGCGGACCTTCCCGCGACGATCATCACGCGAACCGGTCTGCCGCTCGTCATTCGGGCCGAAAGGGCCCGGGACGGCAGCTACGGCGACGTCTGGCTGGAGGGGCAGGCGCGGCTGGTGTTCAGAGGGGTGCTGGCTGGGTGAAATCTTTATCCACACACTTACACATCTCAACTTAACATAACATCTATTATGCGAAGTTACGCTAACCGCAATCCAGTGAACTACTTGGCCGTGACCCCAAGCTCCCCGAGGCGCTCTTTGGCCTCGAACGCCACTGATGTGGAGTCCAGCTTGGTCACGATCTCCTGGTAGGCGGCCTTGGCGCGCGCGGTGTCACCCGAGGCCAGCCAGGTGCGCCCGGCGTCGGAGAGGAACTGACCCTTGAGAAACGGCATCTCGGCGGCGCTGGCAGCCTGCTGGTAGGCGTCCGCCGCCTCCTTGGGATGCCCGATGTTCTCGTAGGCCGCCCCGAGGAGCCCATACGCCTGCGCCTCGTATGCCGAGGGCGCGCCGGAGGCGTAGTCCTTGAGGACCTCGATCGCCTGCTGGGACTGCCCCTGGGCGAGACGTGTCTGGGCGAGGAGAATCGTCGCCTCGTTGGCCGAGCGGGTGCCGGAATAATTCGCGGAGATGCGGGCCAGCTCGCTCGCGGCGAGCGGATAGTTCTTGCTGTCGAGGGCCAGGCGCGCGGAATTGAGCTGCTGACTCGCTACGCGCTCCCCTTGGCGGTTCGTGATCTGTCGCCACGCGAGCAAGGCAATCCCCAGGAGCACGATCCCGACGGTCCAGATGACGCCGTTCCTGTGCCGCCCGACCCAACCGAGCAGCGCTTCGGCGCGATCTTCGCGGTTCGCCGCTGCCGCGTCTCCCGCTCTCACCGATGTCGTCACGATCCTCGCTCGCTCCCGTTCACAACGCTGCGGCCGCACCCCAGTGCCCCTGGGGCGACTCGAACGCCCGGCCAACGGTTTAGGAAACCGCTGCTCTATCCATGCTGAGCTACAGGGGCGTAAGCATTGAAATGTAAGGGAGTTATGAGACCGTAATCAAGTACCGTCTTCAGTAGCGGATCAGCGCTTCGACACGCAGCGGATCGAGGCGTTCGCGCCCCGAGAGGAAGCCCAGCTCGATCAGAAAACTGAACCCGGCAACTTCCGCCCCTTGATTCCGGACCAGCCTGCCGGCCGCCTGGGCCGTTCCCCCCGTCGCCAGGACGTCGTCGACGATCAGGACTCGGTCGCGCGCGGTGATCGCATCGGAGTGCATTTCCAGGGCGTCAGTCCCGTACTCGAGGTCGTATTGCACCCGCTCGTGGGCGGAGGGCAGCTTACCCGGTTTGCGCACCGGTACGAGTCCCGCGCCGAGCCGCAGGGCGATCGGCGCTCCGAACAGAAACCCACGCGATTCGACCGCGACGACCCGCGTCACCCCGGCCCCGGCGAACGGGGCCGCCATCGCCTCCGTCGCCATCCCGAACAGCTCGGCATCGAGCAACACCGGAGTGATGTCCTTGAAAATGATTCCTGGCTTCGGGAAATCGGGGACATCCCGCACCGCACTGCGCAGCAGCTTGATATCGATCATCGTCACGGTAGTTGGCTCGCGATACAGTTAGCTGACTTCAAAGGGTTTAGATAAGCTGGCCTGGTGTGAAAGATCTGACTTGTCAACAACCTGAACTCGCGCTGCCGGTGGGCCGTGTCGCAACGCGGACTCTAACGAAGCGAGTCCTGCCGAAGGCCCCTGTGCGACGACCTCGACCGATCCATCCGGCAGGTTCCGCACGTATCCGGCCAGATCGAGCCGCGTCGCCTCCCGCATCACGAACCAGCGAAACCCCACCCCCTGCACCCGCCCGCTCACGACATAGCGAACGGTGTTCACGCAACCCGGCGGCGCCGCCGCAAAACGATGTACGTCCCCACGCCCACGACGATCAGCGGAATCAGGATGACGAGCACGCGTGTGACGTAGTGCTGCACCTCCTCGTTGCGCAGCACGTCCTCGTGCCGGCCGAGAAAATACCCGATCCCCGTCAGAACGGCGCACCAGGCGAAGGCGCCGATCGCGGTGTACGTCACGAACCGGGAGAGCGGCATCCGCGCGATCCCCGCGGGAATCGAGATCAGATGACGGATCACCGGCAAGAGCCGTCCCACGAGGGTGCTGATCTCCCCATGAGCGGCGAAATACCGCTCGGCGCGCTCCAGGGAGCG
>CAZXKN010000199.1:0-4285 GCA_964641815.1 uncultured Gemmatimonadaceae bacterium
CGAGATCGAAGGTGACGAATGCCATGCGGAGAAGGTAGCCGCGATTACGCGAGGGTGGCGAGATCTCCCGGCTGCTCGAGCCAGTAGTCCGGTTCGAGGTCCGCCAAGTGCGCGCGGTCGAACGGGCCCCACAGGACGGCCGCGGTTTGCACGCCGGCGGCGCGGCCCGACTCCAGGTCGTGGCGTGAGTCGCCGACGAACACCGCGTCTCCGGGTGCGGCGCCCATGCGCTCGAGCGCCGTGAGCACCGGCTCCGGGTGCGGTTTGGGTTGCACGACGTCGTCGGCGCCGATGATCACCGGGAAGAGGTCTTCCACGCCGGCGAGGGCGAGGCCGCGGCGGGCGCCGTTTTGGAACTTGCTCGTCACGAGTCCGAACCGCTTGCCCGTGGCGTGCAGAGCTCGGACCGCCGCGCCCACGCCGTCATACGGGCGCGCCAGCTCATCGTGATGGGCGTTGTTATAGGCGCGGTAGGTCTCGACCATCGCCTCAAGCTCGACCGGATCGTCGGTCCACACGCGAAACTGCACGCGCAGGGGCGTGCCGAGCCCCTTCATCCACACCGCGTCGTCGGGAAGGGGCTCGGCGCCGCGGTGCACCCGCATCGTGTGGCGATAAGAACGGAGAATCAGCTCGACCGAATCGAGAATCGTGCCGTCGAGGTCAAAAAGAATGACAGAGCGATTCACGTCACACGTCACACGCTGCACGTTAAGCGCTGAACGTCAGAGGTTCTGCATGAACGTGTGACGTGTAGCGTGTGACGTGTAAGCGTTTCAGCATCTCAATGCGCCAAATACCACGCACAGTCCGCCGCCAGCGGGCACTCCCCGCAGCGCGGCGATGAGCTCTTACACAGGTCCAGGCCGTGGCGACGCAGCAGCTGATGCGCCTGGACCAGCCAGTTGTAATCGCGGGGCAGCTCGGGTTGGATCGCCGCCTTCACGTGTTCGTACACCTGCGGGAAACTGGAGCCCGGCTTGCCGAATCCGAGGCGCGACAGCACGCGCGCACCGTGCGGGTCGGGGGCGAGGCCGGCCATGCTCTTGCAGAACAGCAGGATGCGGTCGGCCCCGGGCTCGCCGATGCCGGGGAACTTCTTGATCAGCTTCTTGGCTTCGGCGGGGTTCTCCCGCACCAGCGTCCGCAGCCGGGCGAGCCCGATCTCGATCATCACCTGCGACGCTTTGCGCAGCTTCTCGAGGCGCGCCCCCGCGTCGGGACCGGCCAGCTCGAGCAGCGGGATGATCACGCCTTTCGGCGCTCCCAGGATCGCCTGCGGGGTGGTGCCGAGCTTCTGGCGCAGCGCCCGGAAGGCGATGGCGCGCTGATCGTCGTCGGCTTGATCCCCGATGTGTTCCCAGATGATCCACTCGAACGGGCCGCTGGGAATCGGCCGTTTAGGACGCCCATACTTTGCCCGCAGGCGGTCGATATAGGTACGCAAAGGGAGTGCAGGTCGGCCCATGGGTGTCGCGATGGTGGGTGGAGTTACTACAAATCTCTCATGGCGGAGCCTCCTATCCAAGGGCGCCCAGCATGACCGCGGCGAGTAGCTCGGGGCGTGGGGGTTCGAGCCGTGCCGCTGCGGGAGGGAGTCCCGCATCCCAGGCCACGAGATCGGCGATGCTGAGCGCGCGGCGCCGCCGCAGCAGGTCTTCCAGGAGCAGCTCTTCCCCGGCTGACATCCCCGTGGAGAGACGAGAGACCAGGAGGTCGAGTCGGGCCAGGGCGGTCCCATTCCCCCGCCGGGCGGCCCGGCGCGCCGCGGTCAGCGTGTAGGGGATCAGGCGGCGACCCAGGCACTCCCGGTCGACTACCCGCCAGCGGCCGGCTTCGATGGCCGCGATCCGCTCCTGCACGAGCGGCGTGGCCGCGAGGATAGCCTCCCGGAGCCGTTCGCGGTCCGGTGGGGCCGGAGTCCCGACCGCCGCTCGCTCGAGTAACGCGGTCGCGCTCGCAGGGTCGGGTCGGGCCTCATCGGCGACGACGATCACTTCGGTCAAATTCGGGCCCAACCGCACCACGAGGACCGTCGCTCGAGGGCCTTCGCGCACGGCGGCGACCACACCGGCGGGAATGCGATCCCCCTGCTCAGGTCCCCCACCCGCCAGCCGCTGCAATCGATCGCACCAATCGAAAGGACTTTCCGGGCCGGTTTCGCGCTCGAGGCGACCGGTCAACGTTTCCACCTCCGCGGCACCCGCGACGAGCTGCGCTTCGATCTTGTCGGCGAGGCGGCGTTCGAGCGCGAGCGCGCCGGCCAGGGGTGGCGGAGGAACGAACGTCGCCGTCTCGATCGACGCATGGCGCGACCCCAGGCGGTCGATCCGTCCGACCCGCTGCGCCAGCCGGGCCGGGCTCCACGGGATGTCGTAGTGCACGACGCGACTGGCATCTTGCAGGCTGAGCCCCTCGCCGACGAGATCGGTGGCGAGCAGGACATCGGCGGTCAGCGCTTCGGGTGGTGACGGCGCGCCCCCCCCTTGGGCGAGCGGTGCGAAGCAGCGGAGCGCCTCCTCCCGCCCGGCGCGTTCGCGACCCAGCCATGCGCTGGCGCCCGCGACGGCGGCGATGCGAAATCTTCCACAAAGCCTTCGTCGCAGATCCCTGAGGGTGGCTGCGGCATCGGTGAATACGATCGTCTTCGCGGCGGTGCGGGAACTCAGGACCTCCACCAATGCCTCCGCCTTGGGGTTTTCGGCTTCACCGCAGAGAGCGAGCAGCGCACGCACTCGTTCGCGCTCGTTCAGATCACTGGCGACGGGTGCGCTCGCCTTGAGCAGGACGGGGAGCAAGGCGAGCTGCAGGTCGCCGTCATCTGTGCGGGCGAAGCAGCGTTGAAAGTCCTTCGCTTCAAGACGCCGGTCGCTTTCGGCGGCGAGTTCCAGAAATGCCGCGTACCGCTCGAGCGACCATCGCAATGCGGCGAGGCTCGACGCGAGCCGGCGGAGCAGGGTGAGCTTGAGCAGCGGGGCGGCGTGTCCCTGGAGACCGTCTATTCCCTGCACCAACTCCGCGACGGTCCCGGGAGGCCCCGGTGCGGCTTCGATCGTCAGATGCCGTCCTCGCGCCGGGAAGGCGAGGCGCAGGGTTGATTCGGCGTAGCCGGCGCGGGCGCGACCGCGCGATCGGGCGACCACCAGCCGCCCGAGGGCAGCGGCGACGCAGCTCTTCGAGTCGATCCGGCCGGAGGCCGCGAGCCGCAGTGAGGGGAGTCCCAGCGCCGCAAGCGCGTCGTCGCGCAGGAACAGGCGCAGCAGATGCAACAGATCGGCGAGCCGATTGTGCACCGGCGTTGCCGTGAGGAAGAGCGTCCTGACGCCGACCAGGTACCGCGCCAACGCGCGGTAGCGTTCGGTGTCCGGATTCCGAAAGCGATGGGCTTCATCCACGACCACGAACGAGGGCCGTCGGGCCGGATCGAGCGCGCGATGGCTGAGCGACTCGGTGCTCTGGATCCGCGCCGCAACGCCGAGCTGGTCGCACAACGCGCGCCACTGAGAATCGAGGACGGCTGGGACGACGAGCAGCGTGGCCGGGTACGCCGCGGCGATGGCGAGCGCGACGTATGACTTTCCCATCCCCGCCGCGTCGGCGAGCACCGCTCCACCATAGCGCTCGAGGATCCCCACCAATCGGACGAACGCAGGGACTTGATGCGGTGCGAGCCAGGGTGGCGCCGGTGGCGGACACGGAGGCAAGTCGAGCAGTGCGCGTGCCGCCGCGCCACAGACCGGGCCCGGGATTCCCGTCTCGCCCGGCTCGAGCAGCAACGCGGCGGGCGTGGGGACCGGGGTCAGCTGCTCAGAGAGAATCCGGGGCGAGCGGCGCCAGAGCGCGGGCGTCGGAAGCATCGAGAGTCAGGAGCCGGGCGACCAGATCGTCGGGCGCCGAGTGCGCTCGTCCGGCCGCGGCGAGGCTTTCCCAGGCGGTCGCATCCAGTGAAGGCAAGGGGAGCTGGGTCACGACCCGCGCATTGCAGCGGCGGAATCCGCCGCGTGCTGGGTCGGCGACTAGCCAGGCGAGGGCCGTATACCAGCGGGTATTGAGCAGCGCCGCGAGCGCGTGGGCGTCGTCACTCGTGCGGGTCGCGATGCCGTAGACCGTGTTGAGCGGGACGACCTCGGTCGGCGGCACGACGGCGGTCAGGCGGCGCGCGAGATCAGGCCAGAGCACGCGATGCGTCGATCCCCCGCCCGCCAGGCCAATCCGAAACAGCTGCCACGCCGGTCCCCGTCGATAGTCGGATCGACGACGCAGCGCATCGGCATGGGGCGCGAGC